>JBFMHE010000012.1 GCA_040752355.1 Nitrospirota bacterium
CAAGCATAAGGTCATAGGATTCCTCCGTTCACTGCAAAAGCTGCCTGGACTTGTTCGTAATTTCTTCCAGGCTCCTTCTGTTCGCTATGCCGCCGATATGTAGCCTTACTTACGTACACCTTAGTAACAGCAGACTTTCCTTGAAGGGTTTGTAGAAAAAGAAGAGACTTGCTGGCCAGCTCAAAGCAATAAGCATTGAAACCACCATAGCAAAGGACTCGCTGTCTCTATAATAGGTACGCATAAATAAGCCGTTGAGCAGAATAACGAATAACCAGAGACAAAATAGAAGCGGCTTCCTCATATCTATCCTTCCCTGTCAGACGCGGCTTACCATTACCTGATAGTCGCGTGTCACACGATTTTTGAATAACATGATAAAAGTTCCCGTCACTATCAGAAAAATGCTGGAAACGCCGGCAAAGGCCATGAGCGTATAACTGCTTTCGAATAAATAGAGATGTGCAAGCTTGCCCGCCAGCCCTGCTGATCCGGCTATCAGCAGAGCGATCCAATAGGACTGCCAGGGGAAACGCCACTCCAAGGCTTGCTTCCCTGCATACAACAAAGCCGCTGCATTGAACGCATAGGCCAAAAAAGTCGAGATACCGGCGCCGGCTATTCCCCAGCGCGGCACTAAGAGGAGATTTAGACCTATATTGATACCTGCGGCGAGGGCGGATATTTTCAACAGCGGCATGGTCTGCTTCATAACCAGGAGCGCATTCATTACAATGTTTCCAAATACCCACATATATATTCCCAAGCCGATCCAGACGATAGCGTCGACGCCGCTCCAAAATGCAGGAGCCACAAGCCAGCGCATCAACCATTGGTGCATAATGATGAAGGCCGCGAGCATCGGCACACTGATCCATGCAAAAGCGACAAGAGCGGAAGAAATCTTTTCTGCCCCTTTCTTCACCGACATACTGCTGTACTGAAAAATAATCGGCTGCACCAAAAACCCGAAAACGCCCCCCAGAAACTGGAACGGCGCGCTCCCCACCTGATATGACGCAACATATGTTCCAGTCAGCGCTTCGCCCAAAAACATATTGACGATATACCTGTCGCTCAATGAGAGCATCCAGTTAAAACCTGCAAGCCCGATCCAGGGAAGAATATATGGCAACACTTGTCGCACATATGCAGTATCGGGCATAGCTTGTCTAAAAAGGGATGCGCTCCCATACCGGTTAATCCATACCATCCCCGCCGCACCCGTTAATATGGTAGACAAAGCATACCCTAAAACAAACGCGTCGACACTCGGCTTCCAGATAATACAAAGCGCTAGCGCTCCCAAAGGTTTCAACCAGGCATCCGGCAAAGATAAGGCGACAAGGCTCCCTCTTTTTCTACTTGTATTAAGAAGGGCCTGGGCGATCGTAATACTGGCCAATGAGAAAAAATACGCGGGCATTATCAGCAGCGAGACCTTGTTCTCTCCTCCTGCATATCCAAAGAAGAATACAATTATTGCATAGAGTATGGTTAACCCGCAGGTAATCCATAACTGAAAACGCCACACCATACCCAAAAGAGCATCAAGCCGGTTCCTGCGCTCCTCTTCATGATAAAAGCGGCGTACTGCCTGCGCCAGAGGATGTGCAAATACCATAGCAATAAGGGTCACTCCGTTTATAAATAACCATGAGAGGCCGTACACCTCGCGGGAGAAATAGCCCGTAAGCATGCGAATTGCAAATAACCCGCCGAGAGCCGATATTATATGCCCAAGTATCAGCCAGAATGCTTCGCGCCCAATATTTTGCCATAGCTCTTTCAGTGTCACTGAGCCCTCTCGTTTGTCACCCTAAGGTCCTGATTTGTCGAGACTTCCCCTAAATTTTTTTGTTTCAGTCCACCATGCTGCATGCTCATTCCATTCTTCCTGCCATCCCCCCCATATTATTACGCCGTCAGCATAATCGCGGGATATGTTAAGCTGGAGATGCCAGAAGTCGCCAGAAATATACTGCTCCTTCAGCAAAAAATTACTTTCGTGATACATCGGCCATAGAAACGGGTAAACAGGCTTGCTGTACTTTTTGGCCTCCTTCAGGTTCTCAATAGCGTAAACTTCCCATCCCTCTTTATCACTATAAAAGGTATAAAGCGAAGGGAACACGACATCTATGACTTCAGCTATGGGCTGTAATGCTTTATTTTCAAGAAGCCACTCTTCAAATTTGTCTTTTCCCTTTGCGCCGTTAGCTCTCCAGTAATCCCTGACGGGCAGCACACCGTAAAAGCCTATTTTAACCGTCGGGTTTATTTCTTTGATCAGCGAAGCAACAGTCTTGTATTTAATGATGCTTTTCTTTACCTCATCCGGATTACCCACAACAGGCCAGTGCTCAATATCAATACAGACAATCGAATGGGGCTGCAATGTCTTCGCAATCTCGATAATTTTCTCCCTGTTCGGCTCATCTTTGTTTTCCCCTTTATTCCAAAGCTCTCCAGTGTAAATAATGCGGAGAGGAATCAAGCCATGCAGTGAAAGATCAGGTTTCTCTTTATACAGCGTGGCATCGAAAACCGGAAATCTAGTCTTTGAATCCTGTGCGTATGCTGCAAGAGAAAGGAGAACAACTAATATAAAAAAAAATAATGATAACCATTTATATTTAGACATGACAGTGCCACCTCCATGCTGTCTCAATAATTGCAGATAACGAATCGTAATCGGGTTTCCATTTTAGGGTTTCTCTTATTTTTTTTGAGCTACCAATAAGTATGTGAGGATCGCCTACCCTCCGCTGGCACTCGACCGCATTGATTTTTTTTCCGGTTACTTCTCGCGCAGCTTCAATCACTTCTCGTACTGAGAACCCACTACCGTTTCCCAAATTAAAAACATCGCTCTTGCTGTTATTAATCAAATATTCGAGAGCCAGGATGTGCGCACCAGCCAGATCAGTGACATGGATATAGTCCCGTATGCATGTTCCGTCGGGAGTATCATAATCTGTGCCGAATATTTTAATCTCAGCGCTTCTACCTGCTGCTGCATCCAAAATAAGTGGTATCAGGTGGGTTTCGGGCTCATGCCATTCCCCAAGCTCACCCTCAGTATCTGCTCCTGCAGCATTAAAATAGCGCAAGATGATGTGTTTAATACCGTAGGCCCTGTCATAATCTTTCAGTATCTCCTCAACCATTAACTTGCTTTTACCGTAGGGATTTACTGGATTCTGCGGGTGATCCTCTCTAATAGGGATTTGAGTTGGCATTCCATACGTCGCGCAGGTCGAGGAGAAAATGAAATACTTTACGTTATATTCCCTCATGACCGCTAGAAGATTCAGCGTATTGGAAACATTGTTATGATAATATTTTGCTGGATCAGTGACAGATTCACCGACGTACGCGTAGGCGCTGAAATGCAGAACTGCCTTTACCGGGAATTTTTCGAAGCAACACCTTATCTGGTCTTTGTCTGCCAGATCGCCTAATACAAACTCTCCCCATTTGACGAATTCTCTATGACCATAGATCAGGTTATCGAATACAATAGTTTTATATCCTTTTTTATTGAGAAGCTTATTTGTATGGGAGCCAATATACCCTGCACCCCCTGCAATGAGGATCATTTCAGATTGCCCTTGATCAAAGTCTCAAAATAGACAATAGTCTTCTTGAGCCCCTTATCCAAGGATACTGCTGGCATCCAGCTTAGCTGCTGTTCGGCAAGCGTAATATCCGGCTTTCTCTGCATCGGATCGTCCTGAGGAAGTGGACGAAATATTATCTTCGAACTCGAACCCGTCATTTGTATCACCTGCTCGGCAAGCTCAAGGATGGTAAATTCAGTCGGATTACCAAGATTCACCGGCCCCGTGAATTCATCAGCGCTGTCCATGAGCCTGACGAGTCCGTCAACAAGATCATCGACATAACAAAAGCTCCTCGTCTGTTTCCCGTCACCGTAAACCGTAATATCCTCGCCCTTAAGGGCCTGCATAATAAAGTTACTTACTACCCGACCGTCATTAGGATGCATTTTCGGTCCATACGTGTTAAATATCCTTGCGACTTTGATTCTCAGCTTATGCTGACGGTGATAATCGAAAAAGAGTGTTTCAGCACAGCGTTTACCCTCGTCGTAGCATGATCTCATGCCGATGGGGTTCACATTGCCCCAGTATGACTCGCATTGTGGATGGATTTTGGGATCTCCATAGACTTCGGAAGTCGATGCTTGCAATATTTTAGCCCTTATCCGTTTAGCCAGACCGAGCATATTAATTGCGCCGTGTACACTGGTTTTGGTGGTTTGCACAGGATCGAACTGGTAGTGTATGGGTGATGCCGGACAGGCGAGGTTATAAATTTCGTCAACTTCCAGATACAAAGGGAACGTGATATCGTGTCTCAGGACCTCAAAATACGGATTCTTGAGGAGATGTGCGATATTTGCCCGACGGCCGGTAAAAAAATTGTCTGCGCATACTATTTCATGGCCCTCACTTAAAAGCCGTTCGCAGAGATGCGCACCGATAAAGCCTGCGCCACCGGTTACCAGTATTCTTTTATTTAGGTAATTTTTCATAGCTGATTCTATTTTATCGTCGCATTTAACCTACAATTTATCTGTTACTATATCTCAACCTATACTCATGCCTACTCACGCTTAAGCAACATGCTTAATATTATACTATTTTCAAGCTGCCCCAATATATAATCCCTTTTGCAGCATAAGCATCAATAAACAAGGAGGTGCGCTGTTCTGCAGCGCACCTCCTTGTTTTAGGACAAGAGTTGAAACTACCAGTTTCCGGTCACCGGCTGGTCGCCTGCCACACCGTATGTGTAACATGCGTCGACACCGCAGGCATCGAGAATGCCGTTTCCATTGAGGTCAAGAGTCCACGCGCCGTTTCTGAAGACACCGATCCTTGTTCTGCCATTTCCGGTCCAGTCTCCGGTCACCGGGATGTCCCCGGCAGATCCATAGGAATAGCAGCCATCAATCGCGCATCCGTCAAAGAGACCGTTGCCGTTAATGTCAACTGTCCATGTGCCGCCTCTGAAGACGCCGATCTTCGTCTTGCCGTTTCCGGTCCAGTCTCCGGCTACCGGAGTATCACCGATGCTGCCAAAAGTGTAGATGGTATCAGTACCCGGATTCCATACGCCGTTGCCATTATCAAGGAACCATTGGCCGTTTCTAAAGGTTCCGATCTTTGTCTTGGTATCACCGTTCCAGTCACCGGTCACCGGGATATCGGTCGAGAGACCAAAGCTGTAGGTAAAATCAATACCAGGGTTCCATGCGCCGTTGCCGTTGGCGTCCAAGAACCATCTGCCGCCGCGGAAGGCGCCAATTTTTACCTTGCCATCACCGTTCCAGTCACCGGATAACGCTTTATCGCCTGCGAGACCAAAATTATAGACAAGGTCTATTCCCGCATCAAAAATGCCATTGGTATTCACGTCGAGGTTCCATATACCGCTGCGGAAAATACCGACCGACTGAGGAGAGCCCAAAAGGGCAACCTGAGCAGTGGCAGATCCTCCTGCCGATGATGTCACAATAACTGAAGCCGGAGGTGCCTGAATTCCCGTTAACACCAAAGTGTCATTGGTAAGAGTTCCGAGCGGGAGACCAGCGCCAGGAGCATCAGCGGTAAGCGATGGGGGCACAGCCTTGTCACTCGACGATGCCATAATGGTAAGCGTTGCTTTTGTAATATTGTATTCCGCTTTACTAATAGTGACTGAATCAGTAAGAGCACTACTAATGGAGGAAGCAGAGCTACCCGCGGCATTTGCAGTCAACGTCACAAAGGGTGGTAGTACTGTCGCATCAGCCAGATTTATAGTGGCAAAGAAGTTCCCTATTGCGCTGCCCGCAAGAGCGACTTCGCCTGGCGGCATATTGGCGCCGCCGCTCACGGTGACGGTCGCCGCCGGTGCGGAATCGGCGAAAATATCAATCTGCCCCTGACCGGCTGCAGTCCTGCTGTAGGTCGTCCTTGTCGGGGTCAGGGGGGTGGGAAGGACGCCGTCGAATAATCTGCCGACGAGCTCGAAATTCACAGTTTCGATAGAGTTTATGCCGGGGCCCCCGATGTTCGGGCCCTCAACGCGGAATACATTGCCGAAAGGACCTCCCGTCACAGGCCCGAGTGCGGCAGGCTGGGCGATATAAAGCTTGCCGCTTCCCGGATAGAGATCGAAGAACGGAAGCGGCGCGCCTCCCGGCGTTAACGAAGGTCTGAGATAGGGCCCGATGCTGCTGCCGAGCGCACCGGTGAAGACGCCGGGAACGGTGATGCCGATATCCTGGGTCATATTGATCGCCCTGACCCCCGGCTGTACATTGTTAAACGGAAAAATACCATAAGGGGTCGTCACTACATAGTTTCCGCCTGGAGCGGGAATATCGACCCGGATGCGGACGCGGCCGAACGATACCTGGTCGCCCTGGATCGGTTCCTCGAAGGCGAAGGCCGCTTCAAGGGCCATGACCAGATCGGCGCTGCCGCCGCCCGGCAGATCGATGATCGTGCCGCCCGCCCACCAGAACGCTTCTCCGGGGAAGTTGGTAGGGAAGACGATGGGGGCGAGGGGGCTCGGCACATCCGCTGGCAGAATGAGACATGCGCCGTCGGCCAGTTCCTGCACATTCGGTATGCACAATTCGAGCGCCAGCCCGTTGCTGTCCTGGTAGTATTTCGGGAACCCGTTGTTCGGATCGATCGGTCCCATTACATTCAGAGCAGCGTGGGCCGCTGACGATACTATGAGCGATAGGACAAAAGCTGCTGTAACGATGAGCATGATACGTTCTCTTTGCTTCATGGCTCTCTCCTTTTTCGTCTTGTTGCGCCTTCTCGTTTCTAACTATTAAAGTTCGGAGGGCGCTCAAGGTTTTCTAGAGCGTCCCTGACTAACTACCATATGCCGATAACCGGTTTATCTCCTGCTGCACCGAAGGTGAAACAGCCGTCAATAGTGCAATCCTCAAGAATCCTATTACCGTTCAGATCCAGTATCCATGTTCCACTTCTAAAAACTCCTATTTCTGTTATACCATCACCGTTCCAGTCGCCTGCTACAGGGATATCGGTAGCAAGACCGAAGGTAAAGGCAGAGTCGATGCCGGCATCCCATCTACCGTTGCCGTTGTCAAGGAACCATGTGTTTCCGCGGACTACACCGATCTTTGTTGTCCCCGAGCCGTTCCAGTCGCCTGTTATCGGTTTATCCCCCGTTAGACCAAAGGCAAATGTAGAATCCACTCCCTGATCCCATCTCCTGTTGCCATTTGCATCCAGATACCACTTGCCGCCACGGAACACACCGATATCAGTAATGCCGTCGTTATTCCAATCTCCGGTCACCGGGATGTCGCCAGCGATGCCGAAGGCTATGGTAGCATCTACCCCTTGATTCCATATGCCGTTGCCGTTAGTGTCGAGGAACCACTTGCCGCTTCTGAATGTTCCTATCCTCGAAATGGCCGATCCATCCCAACTTCCTGCTACAGGAACATCGCTTGCGAGGCCAAATCTGTTGGAAGTGAAGTCAGTGCCAGGGTCGAAGACACCGTTTCCATTAGAGTCGAGTCTCCATATGGCATTGCCGAACACCCCGATCTTCGCTGCCGGGAAATTCTCCGAGAACTCCACCGGCGCAAGGAAGACGGCAGAATCGCCGTCCATGTCGAACCCGTCGTCGCTCGTGTCGGCGATCACGATCTTGACGTGGTGGACCGCTCCTGGGTCGATGGGAACCGTCGCTGATATCACCTTGCTGAACCCGTTATATTGCGTGCCAAAAGGGGTAGGCGTCCCGAAATCGAGGGGATCGTTGTTGATGAAGCCGGCGGGGGTCGCGGTCCCGTTGAGGGTATTGATGGTTACGGGGTTCGAGGTACCCGGGACCAGGGCGTAGTTCACGCCGTCGACGTACAATGCGACAATATCGTTGAACTCCTCGCCGACGAAGGTGTTGTACTCTTCCGAGGCGAAGACGAAGCTGAAGGTGGCGATGTTCTTGTTCGAGGGCGGGATGAAATCGAACTCGAGCACGCTCGCGTCAGCCGTCATATACGGCGCAACGAGGCCGTCGAGATCGGTATCGCCATCCAAAAAGTTTGCGCTGCCGTATGCCCCGTCGTTGGGACCGACGGCATTGAAAATGGACCCCGTGGTCAGCAGGATACCTTCATCGATGCCGATGCCGTCCACGAGGCCGTTCCTGAATATACCCGCCGCTTCAGGCTCCCCGGTGTAGACGATATTGCTGACCTGAGGCCCCCCCGAGCCCATCAGCTTGTCCGTAAGCTCCTGCTCGGTGATCTCGGTCAGATCCTGCAGGTCTTCGAACCCGATGGCGAACGCCGGAATGCCGCTTGCGATGATGAATACTGAAATGAGCGCCATCTTCAGTACCGTTCTCATAATGCCTCCCCAATTTACGCTTTCAGCGAATTAACATCGTAAGGAATATCTCTTCGATGCACCTGGAGAGTAAGTAGCAAGATGCAGGCCAAAAAATTAAAAAAGCTTAATCACCGCAGAGTCTGCCACATGTGGCGCTAGCGCGAGCCGATCCTGCCACTTCTGTCACAGAGTAGAAGAAAAGAGAGCTCAGGTATTATTTCGTGCTGCGGGGTCCATTCATTTTGAATTAATCAATTTAGAGCATCGAGCAGACAGAATGAGGAGAATGTTAGCGGGGAGTGATCCAGTCGCCGGCGGGTCTGAAGGTCTTATCGACGAGATCGACGGTGATGATATGGGCGCCCAGTGCGCCGGTGCGCCTGTTCGGGGCATAGGATATGCGCGGCGTCACGCCGGTCTCGAAGCGGTAGAGCCCCTCGAGCGCCTTCACCAGCTTTTCTCTCGTCAGCTCCCTGCCGCCCGACTTCAGCCCCTCTACCAGGATGCGGGCAGCGGCATACGCGGAGATCTGAGCCGCCTTATGGTCCGGAGAAAGGCGATACTTCTCGGCAAGCAGGGCGAATTCGACGGCCCCCGGTCCATGGAGATCGGAGGGCGCTGTCGGCGAGGAGAGGACTATCTTCTCATGGAACGAGAGCGGCATGGCGAAAAGCTCTTTTGCGCTCTGTGCCCCTGCAAGAAGCACGAGCGGCTGCCACTGGACGCGGTCCGCTTCGGCCAGCACGGACTTCAACGCCTCCGGCGACCCGAAAAAGAGCAGGGAGTCGACGCCGGCCTGCTGCAGCTCCCGGACTGTCCGGGCAGCATCGGGCCGACCGCCTCCGAACCCGATGACGCTGACAGCGGCAAGCCCATGCTTCCGCAGCTGCTCCCGCGCCGCCTCGATAATGCCGTGCCTGGTCCCGGTGCTGTCGTACACAACGGCCATTGCCGGCCTCTTCTGCCGCTGCGTTGCGTAATCGACCAGCGCGCGCGCCTGGTCGCCCAATCCTGAGAAGACATAAAAGGTGGCGTTGTTCAGCGTATGCGGGTCCTGCGGGAAAAGCGTAAGAGGACCGATGAACGGCACGCCCTCGGCTTCGACGAGCGCCGCGACCTCGCCTTCCGCACCGGCAAAGAGGCCAGCAGCGAGTGCGAAGACGTCGCCCTCCTCTATCATGGTACGCGCTTTTACGACCGGCGCAGTCGCGCCGGCGCCGTATTCGGCTGCCACGAGCTCGAGCCGCCGGTTATACAGCCCTCCCTGCTGATTGATCTCCATGAAATACGCCTCGACCGCGGCCCTCATGGCAGCGCCGGCGCCGGTGAGCTGACCGTGCGAAGGCAGGAGCGTACCGATCCGTATGCCCGAAGGGGAGACGCCCGGATCGGAGAGGCTGCCGAGCCGCTTCATATACGCGACGAGGTCCGCCATGTCCTGTTTCGAGAGCAGGTAGAGCGGCATCGAGGGGTCGAGTCGGTTTCCCGCGGGATCGATGCCCTCTGCGATAGACCTCGCGAGGGTCTCCCCGGTGTAGGGGGGATGCGTCCTGCCGCTCTCGTGCCGCACGCCGTAGGGCTTCGTCATATGCTCCCAGGTGACGTTGGTGGGGATGACCCCGCTCTCGGGCCTGCCGAGCCCGTCCATGCCGTGGCAGCCTGCGCAGGGCATGGCAGAGCCGGGCGCTTCCATCAGATCCTTCCCGATATAGGCCCTGATCTTTTCGCCGGAGGGGCTCTCGGTCCTTATATAAATATGCCTGCCCCGCTTCTCCTGCGGGGTCAGGGAGCCCGCCGCCGAGAGAGAGGCGGAACAGAGCAGCCCGGCGCATAAAAAGACAGCGGCAATGAGGCAGAGGGGGCGGGGAATGGTATGCCCCGCCCCCTCTCTCCGCTCATTTTGATAGATGCTCTTATTCATCATTTCTCATCCGCCAGGGAGAGGAGCGTCTCGGCGATCTTCGATGCCGGAGCGCTCGGCAGCATCTTGATCCAGTGCCCTGTCTTCAGATTGCCCATGAGCATGACCGTCAGGTGCGACCCGGGCTCCGGATGGATGTTCCCGAGCTTGCGGTTGATGGCAGCGATGTCCTCTTTCTCTCCCGTGACGAAGAGCCATCCCTGCTGCGGCTCGAAGACCTTGGCGTAATATCTGATCGCTTCGGGCGTATCTCTGCCGGGGTCCACGTTCAGCGACAGGAGGAGGATATCCTTTCCGAGCCGCTCGCCGAGCATCTTCTGCACCTCGGTAAGCCGCGACAGCGCAGGCGGACAGACCGTGGTACAGCGGATATAGAAGAAGTGAATCAGTACGGTCCTGTCTTTCAAAAGATCGCTGTAGAACCGCACCTCGTTGCCTTCATGCGTGACGACCGGAAGGTCGGTGAAGTAGCGGCGGTTCGCGTCCTCACGGGAGATGTGCAAGCCCGCTGCACCGGCTGCGGTTGCGCCGCCGCCTTCTTCCCCGGCGAGACTCCTGCACGGCGCCAGGCTGACCGCCGCAAACAAAAGGATCGCCAGCAGCGCAGACCGCCGGATCATGATCTTCCTTTCTGCTGAAGCGCTGCGCTCTTCCGTTCCTCGATGAGGGCCGCGATATGCTTCATGAGCTGCCTGGGCCCGGCAAAGCCGTAAAAACGCTTCCATCCGGTTTTATTATCGCCGATGATCGTCATGACCGGGTGCTCGTCGATCTTGAGCGAATAGGCGTCGAGCCCGAGCAGCACTCTGCTCAGGTTGTCCCGGTCTCCGGTAAGGAAGACCCATCCCGGCTTCGCCTTCTGTTTGCGGGCGAACTCCTTCAGCCGCAGCGGCGTGTCGGTCCGCGGATCGACGCTCAGGGAGACGAGCACCACCTCCCTGCCGAGGTACTCACCGAGCAGCTCCTGGAGCTCGACGAAGATATAGATGAGGGCCGGGCAGACGGTGGTGCAGGCCGTATAGAAGGTGTTGATCACCACGATGCGGTCGCCTATCACCTCGCTCCTGAACTTCACCTTCCTGCCGTCCTGGTCGAGGAGCTCCAGATCGAGGAGCTCGACCTTCACCAGCTCGGGGTCTTTCACGCGGGACGGCGTTTTGGCAGAGGCATCGCCGAACACCATAAGAGCGATGATCAGTGCAGCAATATAGCCGGGCGCCTTTCGGCACTTCATCATTACGCGGGTCCGCATCGCCTTCATGTGATCACTTTCCTTTCTCCCCGTGCGCCTCCCCCGGAGCGCGGTCCCTTTCTACGGCATGGAACGTCAGCGACGGCGCCTGATTGGAGCGTATATTCAGAGAAGCGCTCTCGAGGAAGACGAAATAGAGGCCCCGGCGCGGCGCGGTCACGGACAGTTCGTAGACGCCGTTGTCACGAGGTTCCGCAAGGGTGCGGCGCTGCCACGTGCCGGGAGAGGTAAAGGAGAGGGCGCTGATGTCCCGTATTCCCGATTTCGGCTGACCTGTCGTGCTGTCGGTGACTCTGAAGCGTATCGTTACGGGCTCTCCTGCGGTGACCGCCCTCTCTATTTTCGCGAATTCGATACGGACCGGCGACTCCTCCCTGCGGGCGAGGGCCGGATTCTCCTTCACCTCCACGGTAAAGCAGTGGTGCAGGCGGGGAGCGTCGAGCAGGAAGGCGACATCGTAGACACCCTTCTGCGGCGCCCTGAAAACAGTGGTATAGGAGCCGGGCCCCGTCTCCCTGAGGCTCCGGTCGACCACCAGTACTGCACGCGGCACATTGCCGTAGTTCTGGAACGTGCCCATGGGGGAGATCATCCCTTCCATGTAGTAGTAGATCGTCTTATCGACCGGGTTGGCGACGAGCATGACATCGCCCTCGGGCGTTCTGGTCATGGTGTCGGCAGGACCGAGATCCGGATACCGCTCAGGCGGCGTCTGCCCCCCGCTGAAGGTGAGCACCGGGAGGGTGTCGCCCTTTCCCAGGGCGTTCAGCTGGACCATGCTGATATTTTCGGACCCGAGGCGGCGGATGAAGGCGAAGGCGCCGGTGAAGACGATCCGGTCGGGCCGGTCGTCGACGGTGATGCTGTGGAGCATCGCGTTGGTCGAAGCATCGATGATATGCACGGCATTCTCGCTGGTGTTGGCGACGAACCCCCAGCGGCCGTCGAGCGAGAAGCGGACGGTCCTCAAGCCGGGCTTTGCCGCAAGCGCGGTCGCCGCGAGGGTCCTCGGATCGAAGACAGTGATCTTCCCGTCACCCTCGCTCGCTGCATAGAACGATTTCGAGAGCTTCGAAAAAGCGAGCGACGAGGGACGGCTGCCTGCTGCAATATCGCCGATCTTGCGGAGCGTGAAGGTCTCGATCACCGAGACCGTGCCGCTTTCGCTGTTGGATACCGCGGCATAGCGGCTGTCGTCGCTGAAGGCGATCTCGTGCCTCCCTGCGCCGGTAGCAATATGCGCCGCTGCCGTAAGGGCGCCGACATCGATCACCGTCACCCCGCTTTCGGCATTGTCGCCGGCAGCGGTGTCGTTGCCGACCCAGAGATACTTCTCGTCCGGCTGAAGGGCTATGCGCACGGGATTCTTTCCTGCATCGATCTCGGCGACTGCTTTCCAGAGCGCCGTATCGACGACAGCGACCGAACCTGCTTTCGGCATGGTGACGAAGAGCCTCTTGCCGTCGCGGCTCAGGGCCCAGTCCTCGCCGGGGCTTTTCAGGATGACGGTGGTGATCAGCTTGCTCGTGTAGTAGCCGAGAAGCGGGTCGATCACCGAGATGGTCGGCTTCTCGTTGAGGGCTAGTATATAGTACGTGTTGAGATCGACCTCCGGCCTGAAAGCGAGACTCCCCCTGAGAAAGGACCTCACCTTCTCTTCGCAGGGCACGACTTCGGGCTCTCCCTTGACAGGGCCGATGCGCGACTTGCGCCGGTCGATCCAGACAGCGGGACGGAGCCCCTGCAGCGGTGCGCCGGTGCCGCTGCCGGTGATCGTGAAGGAGACAGCGGCATCCTCACCCTCGCGGACTCCCTCCGCCGCACCTTTCTCGGCCGCGATCGGCGTGACCCGCATCTCGACGGCAACGCCCTCTTTGACCAGTTTCTGCTCTCCGTCTGCATAGGCCGACCGGGGCATAGCGAAGGGCAGCAGGGCGTATAGCAGCACGAGGACGAGAGCGATTCCGACAGAGCGCGCAGCCCGTGGCCGGGCTGCGCGCTCTGTCTTGATATGGATACGACCGTCCATCTATTCCGGCGTCGGGGTCGCTGCCGGGGGCGTCACGCGCAGGATGCCCCAGAGCCCGCCGCTGAACTGGAACGACGCCATATCGCGGTAGAGGTAGTCGCCCGGCACTTTGAAGGCGCCGCCCGCGCCGTCGTGGGGCAGCACGACGAAGTGGTTCGCCGGGCCTATCCCCTCCTGCGATCCGGTCATCTCGGAGTGGTTGTCGTGATTGTGACCGATCTGGGTCGAGTTGAGCGAATGGGGGTGGCGGTCCCAGATATGGCCGTGCAGCTGGAAGACGCTGTTGCGCGGATGCCCGCCCGGGTGGAGCAGGTAGAGCCTCACCGGCATACCCGCCTCTGCTTCGAAGACCGGGGTCTGCGGGTCTGCGCCGCCGGTGATCGTATTCGAGAGGACATTGGTGAAGTCAATGGCGCGGGCCTCGCGCAGCGGCAGGTTGGGCGCAACGCCGAGCCGGAACCAGAGCGGCTCGGTCCGGTAGTTGAACGCCTTCTGCGCCGAATCCTCCGCGTCATCGTCGCCGCCGAAGTTTTCGATCGGGTTGCCGAAACCGTCCTTGAGATTGATGTCGTCCTGGAACATGAGGACGAACTCCCTGTGCGTCACGCCGTTGATCGACACCGTCGCCGAGGCGCGGGAGCCGGGGTCCTCGATCCAGGTCGCATTCTGGTGCTCGATGACCAGCGCTCCGACAGCGCCCTTGCCCGCCTGCTTGATCGGGTCTGCGGGCATCAGGTTGACGGGGCCGAACTCTATGGGCGTAGCCTTCAGCCTGTTCAGCGAATCGACCGCGAGGTCTCCCGCATACCAGCGGTAGACCACTGCCCTGCCCGGCGCAGCGGTCTGGACCTTCACCGCATTGAGCCCCGCGTTCGTCCCGTCATGCCGGGCGACGTCGAACGCAACGAGCTGCGGGTGGAGCCCGACGCTGTTCGACGGATGCACCTGGTTGGCGTTGAAGTCGTCCACGATCGGCGGCAGTATGGAGTAACCGTCCATATCGGGGAGCGCCTGGGGCAGCCTGTTCCGCAGGATGACCTGCAGGCACTCTCCTGCACGGGCCCTGAGGATGAGCGGCTCTACCGGCGCCCCTGCCTTGAGGGTGCCGTCGGCATTGAGATCGCTCGTGCGCACATAGAGGATCGCGGTCGGGTCGTGGAGCGGACCGGACCGGACCTCTGCCGGAGCCTCCGGATGTTCGGGATCGAAGGCGGTCGTGAACTGGGTGTCACGCGAGTTGTAGGTCAGGGTGCCGCCCGGCAATGCATTCGCCGCGCTGACAGCGGTGACGTCCAATGTCCTGAGCGGCGCCGCGATCGGGCAGACTCCCCTGAACTCCTTCAGGTTCGTGATCTTCGAAAGGAAGACGCCGTTGGCAGGAGCCGGGTTATTCGGCAAAGGCAGCAGGTCGTTCCGCCGGGAGCTGTAGGAGCGCAGGAAGCCCCATATACCGTTCCACTGCCCGTCCGACGAGGCGTCCATCTTGTAGAGATAGTCCCTGAAGGGACCGGCGAGCCCCTCCGTAGGCGTCATCGGGATCAGGAGCTCGAAGTGCTCGGAAATGCCGAGCATCTGCGCGTTGCGATACCCCGAGCCGGCGTCGAGGGGCTCGGAGAACCACTTGAGCCCGTGGAAGGTCATGGTGTGCCCCTCCTCGGTAGCACCCACCTGTACGCGTATCTGTATTTTATCGCCGTCGTACGTCCTCAGGAGCGGCGTGTAGGGGTCGCCGGCAGTGACGCCGAGGCGCGGCGGATAGAAGGCGGGCTGCACATTCAGCCCGGGGATCGCCCGCGCCACATCGGACCGGTAGACGAGCGAGAGGTCTCCCGCCCTGCCGAGGGCCTGCTTGCCCGCAGGGTTGGCGAGGTCGGCCAGCCCCGGATCGAGCACGCGGAGGGCTACGGGCTCGTTGCGGTAATTAACGGTGAACGTGCCCACGTCAGCCGCCGAGATCGCTTCAGGACAGGGCGGCGTGCTGACGCCGTCGGGGCAGACATCGACGAGCTTCTTTACGAGCAGCGGCAGCGGCGCTTCCTCCTTTGCCGGAGGATTGATAACGCCTTCCGGATCGGGCACGGGAGAGGCGGCGGTACCGCCGCTCCCCGCCTGGTAGGCGAGCTGGAAATCGGCGAACTGGAAGAGGAACTCGCGGTAACTGTCGGCGCTGTTGCGCGGCAGGATGTCGGCGCGCCAGCTCGTCGGTCCGCCGTCGTCGCGCGTGCCGTAGAACGTACCGGTCTCGGGATCGCGCCACCGCGACCCCGCAGGTTCGACCACGAGCGACGCATAGAGCCCTGCCTGCTGGTGCGTCGAGGGGCCGAAGTGGTCGTGGGTGAAGATCGTGCGGAGCGTCCTGTCCTGGCCGCGGTTGTTCAGGGTCGGGTCCTCGTACCAGCGCTGGACCGTCGTCTGCGCGCCGAGCGCGTCGACGCCCGGGACCGACCCGAAGAACGGATGCGGTTTCGCAGCGAGCGTTGTCTGTGCGGCGAGATCGTACAACCATAAGCCGCCGCGCTGGTTTATCGCATGGATGCGCTCCCGCACCTCCTGGGGGCTGAAGGTGCCGTCTTCGTAGTTGTAGCCGTTGCCCGAGCCGTCGGAGGAGGTGACGTCGAACTTGACCAGGTGGATGTGCTGCCCGATGATATCGGTCGGGGTCCTCACCTGGTAGTCGTCCAGCTCGTAGATGTTGGGAACGAGGTTGGTATGCAGAAAGGTCATGCAGTCGTTCGTGTTGGCCCTGAAGAAGAGCGGCTCCGGCGCTCTCGTACCGTTCAGTGTCGGCTCGACATCGCGCCACAGGGCGAGTATGCGCGACTGCGGGAAATGCCATCCCACTTTATTGAAGGTCATATCGAGCTGAATGGCGGCAGCCTTGTAGGTGCGCCTGTTGCCGGTTGCCGTGCCGAAATCGGTCAGGCAGGGGTCGGCAAAGGGCGCTCCCTGCGCCGGCGGACGGCCGTTCGTCTTGAACCCGCTCGTGCCCGTTGCCGGCGCGCCGTTCGGAAGGTAGCTGTTATGGAAGCGCTTCGCGTGGAAGTTCATCGCGAGCAGCTCCATCGGAGTCCCGCTCTCGGGTATCTGGATCGCGTCTGCCTCGTGGAGCACCTTGTCGAGGTTGAGCCGCATCTCGGCGACCGTGGTCGGGAATGTCGCCACGCCGCCGGTAATGATATGGCGCGGCAGACCTCCGTCGTGAACAGTGCCGTCCGCCTCTTTCGCGAAATCGAGCGGCGGATGGGGAGGCCGATGCCCGGCCAGGCCCGGGATATAGAAAGGATAGCCGGGGTTTCTGGTGGTGTCGTCGAAGACCACCTGGCCGGTGGTGTTATCGATATGAAGAGCGCCCGGCATCGGCGCCATGGCGCGGTGCGGAAGCGGCACCACCGCCGGGATCGGCGTCCCCGCCAGGATCTCCGCATCCGGCAGCGCACGCGCGCCGGGGAGCGGAGCGCCGGTTGCAGAATCGAGCTCGGTCCCCGCCTCGAAGACATCATGCACCCGCCAGAGCTCCCACATGCCCTGCGCGAAATGGGGATAGAAATGGCAATGGAAGATCGAATCGCCCACGGTCTGGTTCCGGTTGCCGGAACCGTTGTACGCGATGTCGTACGTGTAGCCCGAGCCGGGTCCGATCGCCTGGCTGTCGAGGTAGCTCGAGTCGTCGTCATCGGGGCTGAAGAGCCACTGATGGGCGTGGAGGTGGAATATATGGTGCTCTTTCGGCCCGGCATGGAGATTCCTGAACTTCACATGGTCGCCGATGTAGCTGTGGTGAACGTTCGAGGGGTCGTCGGGGTAGAAGGCGACGGTCGCCTTCGGCCCGGTGATGACCTGCCCTGTCCCGTCCGCAGCGTTTGCCGGGATATCGACCACCATCGCGGGGTCTCCCACTGCCCAGGAGGTGAGGAAGAACTCCTCGAACTTGCATTCGGGGCAGTCCCACATCGGCCCGACATTCTTGCGATTGGCGAGCACCTCGGCGCCTGCGCCGGCAGTGCCGTAGTTGATCGCGAAACCGTCCCGCACGCCGTGGAGCGTATGGCTCAGTATCGGGTCGGTAAACTCGGGGAATGCCTGCTTCGCGAAGATCTCGTCATGGAAGATGACGGTGAACTCCCGGTACGGCTCGAGACGGCTCCGCGGCGTTGCATCGTCGGTACGGGCAGGCACGAGCACATCGTTGCGCGGATAGGTCCCTGCAGGGAAGTTGCCCCTGTTCGGGCCGGTGATGATCGCGTTGATATCGGTATGGACAAGCGCATCGTTATGGAGCATCTTCAGGATGGGGAGCCCTGCCTTCCCTTCCGCCAGGTACGGCTCTTCGCCCGGATAGAGCGCGTCATAGTCGATGACCGGGTGTCCGTCGGGAGTCTTCCTGGGGGCGCCGTCCTGGTTTCTGAGGGTCGCGAGGTCGAGCTCCTCCCGCGTCGCCTGGCTGCGGTACCACTCGGCCCCGCGCTTCTGGACGTTCACCGCACCGAAGAGGCCGAACGGCAGCGAGCCGCCGTTGCCCTCGCCTCCCACCGTCGATGCGGCGTTATAGAGGAGAAAGGTCCCTTCCCTCTCCGCACGGAGCGTATAGGTGGCGGTCCCGCCCGGCGCCACGAGACTGTTCGGATTGCTGCCCACATAGGAGCCGTCGTCGTTGATACTGTTCACCGGCTGCATGCCGAGCACATGGACCGATGCTGTCCTCGTCGCCGGCTGGTCGCCCCTCGGGTCGGGCAGCGCAGGCAGGGCAGGCGCCAGGAGATTCTGGAAATTGATCTGGAGGCAGTCTCCCTCATTCATGCGCAGCACGATCGGCCTCGGCCTCTTGTCGGGCCGCAGCGAGACAGCGCCTGCGGTTGCGCTGCCCCCTGCAGTCAGGGGCACGCCGCTGGCGTCGACCACGTCGCGCCTCAGGGCGAAGATCATCCCCGCAGGGTTTACCGCCCCCAGGCGGTTGTAGAAGAAGGGCTGGTCGAGCGCGACGACATCCGCGGTAATCGTCCGTTCGCAGACGCCCGCAGCCGTTGCTGCAGGAGCGCCCGCCAGGGCGATCGCCGTCGCCACGAGCAAAAGTGCCATACTACGTGTTGCGGTCTTCATGGTGCCTCCCCATTTATTGCATCTGACGTTATCCCGTAAAACATACATCCCGGCGAGCATGAGAGAGCAAAATCCGTTCCATTATTAAAAAAGCTTAATCGATGCCCGATATCTGCCACATCTGTCAGGACGGATGCCATAGATGACGCGAAAGGGGAGGGGAAAACGTACAATCGCTTTAGCCGTATTTCACTTTGACCCGTTCATTTTAACGCGCCCGGCGGAAAATAAAAAATCAAAAAGAAAAATGCACAATTAAGGACTCCTTATCTTCGATTTTTTCTTTTGATTTTTGCTCTCTCTCCTCTTCGCGTTATGGTAGAATGCTTTGAAAATAAGAGTCCCTAACGAAATGAAAGAGCTTGGAGTCGGATGAGGTATAGTATGTGGAGCGGTATCAGCAGCCCGAGCGAAGTCATGGATGACGAAGCGGGCTGGTGCCTCGGAGGTCGCATCGACCGAGAATGAGCGAACATACTGTGCCTCGTCTGACTCCCCTCCTCATTCCGTTAAATGCTCTAAGTTCGGTCATCCGCTGCGAAAGAGGTGTGTATGGTGAAGTTTGTGCTCGTACTGTTTTTGCTTGCGCTCCCGTTAAGGGACCAGTGCGGTGCAGCCGCCAGGGGCGCTGCCGATGAAGCACTCCGGCAAGAGGCCAAAGGAGCCAAAGGGAAATATCTCCGCACGATAGAGGATTACCGGGTCCCGAATGTGACGCTCCTGAACCAGGACGGAAAAAAGATAAAGCTCCGCTCCTTTCTCGATCAGGGCAAGCCGGTGATCATCGATTTCATCTTCACGACCTGCACGACCATATGCCCCGTCCTCTCGGCGGGGTTCTCCCATCTCCAGGACCGGCTCGGCGACGGGGCGAAGTCGGTGCAGCTCGTCTCGATATCAATCGACCCTGCGTACGACAGGCCCGAACAGATGAAGGCGTACCTCGCACGCTACAATGCGGGAGCGGGATGGGACTTCCTCACCGGGAGCAGGGAGGACATCGCCCTCGTGCTCAAGGCCTTCGATGCAGCGGTCGCCGACAAGATGTCGCACCTCCCCCTCTATATTCTTCGCGGCCCGGAGTCGGACGAATGGGTCCGCATCAAGGGTTTGATCAGCGGCGCCGAGCTCATGCGCGAGCTCGGGAAGGTGCAGAAGAAATGAGAAATCAGCCATTCTCCCGGGCAGTGCCGCCGCTCGTTCTCTTCCTCTTCGTCATGTTTTTCTTGTCCGCCCCTGCGATAGCGGATAAGGATGCAACGATAGCCGGGCATTCGCCGGAGGAAGCGCTCCGCCTCGGCGAGGCGATGTACGCGAAGGGGCTGCTCCCTTCCGGCAAGCCGATGAGCGCCGTTCTCCAGGGCGATCTCGTGGTGAAAGGCACGATGGTCACCTGCGCCAACTGCCATATGCGGAGCGGCCTCGGCTCGGTCGAGGGGGGAGTCCTCACGCTCCCGACCAACGGAGCGCTGCTCTACGCTCCTCTCAGGAGCAGCCGCGACCTCCCGGGAATCGGCATGGGGCGGGGAGAGCTGAAGTATCCCAGGCCTGCGTATACCGATGCGTCTCTTGCAAAGGCTATCCGCTCAGGGGTGGATGCAGCCGGACGGATAATGGAGGAGACGATGCCGCGCTATCTCCTCGACGACCGGGAGATGGAGATCCTGGTCTTCTATCTGAAGAACCTCTCGTCGAAGCCCTCGCCCGGCGCATCGGGCGACTCGATACGGCTCGCGACGATCGTAACCGAGGGCGTAAGCGATAACGAGCGGAGGGCAATGGTCGATCCCCTTGCGGCATATATACGGCAGGAGTGGAATGCGAACCTGACGGTGCTCTCGATGACCACGAGAGAGAAGACCTACCGCCCCGTCTCGCTCGATATATGGGAGTTGAAAGGTCCTCCCGAGACATGGAGGGAACAGCTCGAGGCCTTCTACAAGAGGGAGCCGGTCTTTGCTCTCATAGGAGGGATAGCAGCTTCCCCCTGGCACCCTGTCCACGGCTTTTGCGAGGAGAACAGGATACCGTGCATTCTCCCCATAACCGATCTGCCGGTGGTCTCGCAGGGCGACTGGTACACGCTCTACTTCTCGAAGGGATACCACCAGGAGGGCGAGGCTGCTGCGAACTACCTCGCCCACGTCCTCGATCTGCCGCAGGACAAGGAGGTCGTCCAGGTGTTCAGGAATAAGGACGAGGGAAAGGCCCTGGCAGAGGGATTTGCCGGCGCATGGAAGAGGCAGGGCAGGACCGGTCCCAGAGATCGTATGCTTTCCCCGGGGGAAAGAGCGGACAGGCCCTTCTGGAAAGAGCTTGCGGCGCAGCACCGGAACGCGGTCTTCCTCCTCTGGCTCGGCCCCGGAGACCTGAGCGGCGTCGAAGCGCTGGCCGACACCGCAGACCGTCCCTCGATCGTCTTCGCCTCATCGACGATGCTCGGCAACGACTACGCGGCGCTCCCCGACGCTGTCCGGGATTTCGCTCTCTTGACCTATCCCAACCGCCTCCCCGAAGAGAGCGCCGGCGCTCTGTTCTCCGTGGAGCAGTGGCTGGGGGCGAAAAAGATACCGGTGACCGGCATCGCGACCTCGTCGAAGGTCTTTCTCCTTACGCGCGCCCTGTCGAGGGTGATGATCGCCATGAAGGGACACTTCTACCGCGACTATTTCCTCGATCTCTTCGATATGCTCGAGGACCAGACCACGGCGGTCGCTGCCTATCCCGTGCTCAGCTTCGGCCCCGGGCAGCGCTACGCAGCGAAAGGCTGCTATGTCGTCAAGCTCACCAGGGGAGAGCAGCCGAAGATCATAAAGCAGAGCGACTGGATCATATACTAAGAGCTCCTAGCAGAATGAGCAAAGAGAGTCAGACAAGGCACAGTACATTCGCTCAACTGCCACCCCAAAGATCTTCGATCTTCGGGGACCCCGATTCTCGGTCGATGCTACCTCCGAGGCTAGGGCAGCTCGGAATCGAGTCGTACCGACCCGCTCCGCCATCCTGGCTCCGCCCCGGCTGCCCATGCCGCTCATATACTATGCCTCGTCCGAATCTAAGTTCTTTCATTTTCTTAGGAGCTCTGAGAAAGAGAGGGCTTGCATGGCGCAGGCCCTCTCTATTGACAGCTAGCTGATGGTGACCGGGATCCTTCCGGTGAAGAGCACCTCTTTGGGGTTCCGGTGGTTCCTGAATTGAACGATCCCGTGTCCGCTCACCGGCGCTGTCGGCCTCATCAGCACATCGAAACGCCGCGCGGTCGAGAGAAAATAGGAATGCCCTGCCCTCAGCACAAAGGCGTTGTTGTAAAGCCCGTACGGCGGCACGCCGAGCGCCCTGCCGTCGAAGGCGATGATCACCACATCCGTCGGGAAGCTCACCGTGACAGGACAGTAGGCGGCGTTGATGAACCGGACGAGGACCGTCTGCCCCACCCGTGCATTGACCGGCACCTGCATGCCGCTGACCCCGCTGTTCAGGTCCGGCGGGACGACGAAGCTTGGAGCGCAGGTGCCTGTTCCTCCCAGCGGTGCGGGAAAGGGGAGCCCGGTGACGAAGAAGTAGTCGGGGTTGTAATCATGGAAGTCGCCCTTGAGAAACATATCGTCCACACCCGGGTTATTGCCGTGGGCCGGGAAGGTGTCTTTGGGGTTATCCATGAAGTCGCTCCATTGCGAAGAGCGGTCGTCAACGACCCAGGCGGCCTCCACGTCGTAGGGAACGGTCATGGCGTGGGGGTCTCCGCTGGTCAGCGGTTGATTGTTGAATCCCGGGAACTGCGGGAATCTGGCGAGGTTCGCTGCAGTGCGGCGGGGGTAGCCGCCGGAGGTCGCGGGATTCGCAAAGGCGTCGGGAGGCTCGATCACGAGCATCCCGTAGAGGCCGAACTCGAAGTGCTGCATCGTGTTCCGGTGGCAGTGGTAGAAGTACGTCCCGATGTAATTGGGCTGGAACTGGTAGGTGTATCTGCCGATCTCGAACGAGCAGTGCCCCACCCCGTCGTTCATGGGCGTCGGCTCGATGCCGTGCCAGTGGACCGTATGCGGCGGCGATCCTCCGGATTCGGTATGCCCGTGGAAAATGGCGCCGCGCGGCACGCGGATCGTCGCCGCAGGAAAGGTGCCTCCCTTGGTGGCGGGGACATCGTCGTCCGAGAACAGGAAGAACGCCACCCTCCTGCCGTCCCACATATCGATGTCCAATCCATGCATGAGGCCCAGCGAAACGGTGTTGGGTATCTGCTGCGTAGCCCCCGGGACGGTAGCCGCTATGAACGCAGGCACCGGGTTCGTCGGGTTGAGGCGCTCCGGGGTCGGCGGGCTGGCCTTGGGGGGATCGAAGTGCTTTACCCATTCGCCTTCGCCGCCTGCTATCGATCTCCTCGCTATTCTATGAGCCGGATTCGTGAATGACATGGTCTTGCTCCTTTCTCCTTATGGGCTCAGTGTCCCGCGTGGTCGGGCCCTGCCGCCGGCCCGGTGGCGTCCGGTCCATGCTCCGCGGATGAATTCGGGAAGGTTACGATGCCGCCCTCCATGGTCCGGTCGCCGATAAAGTCCATTCCCGACATCAGTCCGAAGTTGTAGTTGCCGCCCTGGGCCACCTGGGAGGGCTCGCAATGGTCGTGCATCGGGTAGCAGAGCGGCGACTGCTGCACCGAGATATCCACCGAGTTCGGATTCAGCGGGTCCGCGAGGGTCCCCACAGGGGGGAAGTACGTCCCCAGCTCCTCCTCGGGGGGCCATGTCTTGCCGCCGTTCACGGTGGTCAGCGGCGGGTCGGGAAGCCCGATGCCGCGGGTATTGGGGATATCGGGCGGCCGGTGGAACGGCACCAGCCAATCGAACCCGCCGAGCGGCACCGCCTGAATCGTGTCTACCCAGAGGACATTGTCCTGCACCCTGCGGTTCAGGGAGATGACGTACATGTGGTTCGCGTGCATATGCATTGAATGCAGGTAGAGCCCCGCATTGAGGACGCGTACGATGCAGGGCTCGCCGACGCGGAGCTTCGGGCATATATAGCCGTTGTGGTGTCCGAAGAAGCCCGACTGCCCGTTGAGCGTGTAGTACTGCGCCTTCCTGTTCATAACGCCGGTTTCGAAGGCATTGGCGTAAGGGTCGTTCAGCATGGCATTCACGAACTGGGCCGCAGGATAAATCTGTCCCGGCGGGAGGCTGCCCACCTCCGCGAAAAGCACGGGGCTCGCCTGGTGGAGCACCCAGACGTACTGCCTGAACGGCGGCGTATGGTTCGCCATGTCGCCCGCTTCCCACGAGAGGCCGGGGAAGTGGCCAGCGGTCCCCAGGTCGTCGAAGAGCCTCTGTACCGCAGGGGTCGGCCTGTCGTAGGGCGTAAATTTATGGCCCGGAGCAGCGAGCCTCGGCATGACGATGAACGCGCCGTGGAGCCCCATCACGCGGTTTACCGGCGCGTTGAGGTTGTCGTAATAAAGAAACGAGCCTGCCCTGGAAGCGGTGAAAGAAAAGGTCTTCGTTTCAGCCGGTGCGATGGGGCCGCTCGAGAATACGCCGGGAATGAAAAAGGCATGCGGCTCGTCGAGTTCGTTCGTCAGGGTGATGCTGATCGTGTCTCCCTGGGTGCAGAAGATGTTGGGGCCCGGACAGTCTGCCGGCAGGTCGGGGGCATCGCTCTTGTATATCCAGAAGTAGCACCGCGCATCGTTGATGCTGTTGTGCGTTATCATCTCCTTCATCGCATCGGTGATGCGGAAGTTGAGCGTCTGCGTCTGGACCGCGGCAAAGACATCGCTTTCGAGGATCCAGGGCATCTGGCTTCCGACCACAAGAGTCGCCATGCCCTTCAAAAATTGTCGTCTGTTTATCTCCATGACCTTCTCTCCTTTCTCCGTCTGCTTCTCTTCCCCGGCCTGACCGTTCATCCGTTCCTCACAGGCGCTCCTCACAGGATGTCTGCCGGAAAGAATTGCAAGCTTCATTCCAGAATTAACTAATTTTAATGAACTGTCAGGCCCTGCCACCGGTGGCAGCAAGGAGAACCTTTTCTGTCACAATTGACATGATATGCGCTGCATACCGTCAGCAGGTAATTTTCACCATGCCAAAAGTGAACGGGCCATTTTAGGCGAAGGGGCGCACGATGCGCCATTATGATGCAGTTCACCCCCGCTCGTGCGGACGAGGGCGTCCGTTGTAACACTGATCGTCCATCCTGTATACTTCAAAGACGAGCAGAGCCGGACCTGTTCTTCCGGCCGTCGTATTCATCCCAAGCCCAAGCCCAAGAACGGGAGAGTGAGCTTTATGACGCATTCAGTAGACCTGCAGACCCTGGCCGATACGCACGACGAACCCTTTATCGTCCTCGACAGGGAGTACCGCATACGCTCGGCCAACAAGGCCTTCGAGGAGGTCTTCAAGCTCAAGCTCGGCGAGGTGATAGGAAAGCATTGCTATGAAGTGAGCCATTTCGGCACGCTGCCGTGCCGTCTCAGCGAAGAGCATTGTCCCCATCTCGCGGTGTTCAGCCTCGACAAGGCATCGACCTGCGAGCATACGCACTTCGACACCGACGGCTGTCTCCACCGCGTAAAGATAAAGTTCTTTCCCCTCCATGCCCATGAGGACGAGGTGTTCGTCGGCCTCTCGATCCGGAGCTTTGCCAATCGTATCGAGGCGATCAAGAGGCAGGGACAGCAGCTGGCAGGCAGCTCCCCCGTATTCCTGCACTGCCTGGAACGGCTCCATACCGCAGCGCAATCCGATATGCCGGCGCTCATAGCAGGAGAGACCGGGACCGGGAAGCAGCTGGCGGCCGATTTCATACACCGGAGCTCAGGCCGCAGAGAGAGGCCCTTCGTGACCGTGGACTGCATGCTCCTGAGCGAAGATCTCTTCGAGCGGGAGCTTTTCGGCTGCGAGCGGGAAGGCGCGGAACGGCCGGGGCTCATCGAGCTGGCCGACGGCGGGACGCTCTTCCTGGACGAGGTGAGCGAGCTGCCGCGCAGCCTGCAGGGCAAGCTGCTGAGAGTCATCGAGACCGGGGAGTTCAAGCGCCTCGGCAGTTCGAAGGTCCAGAAGGCCGATATCCGGGTCATCTGCGCTACGAACCGCAATCTCGGCGGCTTGATGAGAAGAGGGGACTTCCGCAAAGACCTCTACTACCGCATCGCCGGCATGACCATAACGATGCCGCCGCTGCGCGACCGCAGGGACGATATCCCGGCCATCGCCGGGGAGCTCCTGGCGCAGCTGAGCATGAAAAGCAAAACCGCCTACCGGATCACCGCCGAAGCGCTCCGGTCCCTCGCAGAGCACGATTATCCGGGGAATGTGCGGGAGCTGCGGAATGTCCTTTATGACGCAGCGATGACCGCTGCCGACGGCGTGATCGGGACGGTGACCATACACAAGTCCGTCGATCACGGGCACGGGCCCGAAGATCACGAAGCGCCTCCGGCCGGTCGAGAGAAGAGCGGGACCGCATCCGGCCAACCCGTCTCGATTAACGACGCCGAGGCCCGCCACATCGCGGCCACCCTGAAAAAAGTAAAGGGAAGCCGCCGGGAGGCCGCCAGGGTCCTGGGGGTCAGCGAACGGACCCTCTACCGTAAAATAGAGCGGTACGGCATCGAGTAGGATCAGCCATCAGTTCTCGGCACAGAGCGACGTTCGCCCTAATTCGCGCTTGCTTTCTGAGGGATGAGAATGTCCACTACGGTACCCTCGCCTTTTCTGCTCGTAATCGTGATCGTTCCGTTCATCCTGGCGAGGATCCGCCGTGCAGTGAGCAGCCCGAGGCCCAGAGCGCGGGGCTTGGTCGAAAAGAAGGGCTTGAAGAGAGTGCGCTGCTGCGCTTCGTCCATACCGCTTCCGTTATCGGCTACCCGTATCATGATCATGCCTCCCAGGGCGGGCTCGACGCTCAGGAAGACCTCGGGCTTTACTCTCCCCGTGCAGGCATCGGCGGCATTGGACAGGACGATGAGGAGGACCTGCTGCAGTGCGCGGGGGTCGACGGCGCAGAAGATCGCCCCGGGGGCGAAGGAAGGCAGGAGAGAGATGCCCTGCGCAGCGAAGTCGATGTTCATATGGACGAGGAGCTTCTCGAAGAAGGAGAGGAGCGCGACGTTCTGGATTTCGGGGTGCTCGAAGAGAGAGCACTTCTTGAGCAGCTTCATGAACTGCTCGACCTTGGCGAGCTCGTCGAGAGAGCGCTGGAGGTACTCTCCCATGGCCGCCTGGTCATAGCGCGCGAGATTGTCCCTGAGCATGCTCAAGACCATCTTGACGGAATTGACCGGGTTGCCTATCTCCTGCATAAGTCCCGCAAACAGGGCGCTCACCGTGCTCGTCGCCTTCAGTGCGTCGTCGAGCGACTCCTTCCGGTGCTGCTCCGTACGGTCACGCCGGATCGAGAGATAACTGTCGATGCCGCCGTCCCGGTTCCGCATCAACGCTATGGTGGCCGCTTCTTCGTAGAGCGTTCCGTCCTTCTTCCGGTGTATAAGCGACCCGTTCCAGGTGTCGCTGCGCCGGAGCGTCTCCCTGAGCTCACGATAAAAGGCGGCATCATGCCTGCCGCTGTCGAGGATATGGAGATCGCGGCCGAGCGCCTCGTCTCTCCCGTATCCGGTAATGCGTTCGAATGCAGGGTTGGTGTAGCGTATGATGCCCCTCGTGTCGGTGATGACCACGGCATCGGACAGGCCTTCGGCGACCGGCGCGACATAGTCTCCTATCCGGCCGCACCCCTGCCGTCCCTCACCGGCGGCCTGATCATCGCGGGCGTCACCGCGGCCCGCATCCTCATGATTGCTCGGCCCCTGCGCCCACCACGCCTCGTCGCTCGCGGCGCCCTTGCCGAGGGGAAAGCCGGTCTTGACCACGTAACTGAGCGCCCCCCGCTCATCGGAGAGGACGGCATCGGTCCATGAGATCAGCCGTTTGCCGCTGTCCTTCGTCTGCCAGAAGGTGAGCTGCCTGCAGGCCGGCTTCCCTTCGATGAGACTTTTGAAGGAGCACCGGGCGATCTCCGCCTCCTCGGGAGTGAGGAAGAGCTCCCAGAAATGCCTGCCTTTGACTTCATCGGAAGAGTAGCCGGTCAACTGCTCGAGGGTCCGGTTGAGCCGGACGATGCGGCCCTCACGATCGAGGGCGACGACGAGGGCGTCGGTGGAATCGAGTACCGAAGAGAAAAAATCCCGCTCCCTCCTGAAGACCTCTTCTCGATCCCTCTCGCCCATGGCACCCCGTTCTCGAACTGGACCTCACCGAAGTCATTGTAATGCAATACTGATGCCAGGGAATAACATCCCGGTAACAGACACAATTCAAAGGGATTAATCGGGGAGTGGCGAGAAAGGGTGAGGCGTTCAGTTATAATGGACAGCCCATTATGAATCGAGAGGATTCATTTCAGGCCGTATTCCTTGATCTTTCGCTTGAGCGTCGAGAGGGATATGCCGAGCGCTTTCGCTGCGCGGGTATAATTACCCGAAAGGCGCTCGAGCGCGTGTTTTATGTAATTCCGCTCCATCTCGCTGAGGGGAGCGATCGCCTCGTCGCCTCCCTTGTTCTCGCTGTTCGGCGCTGCAGAGGCGGCCTTGCCGAGGAGCTCCGAAGGCCGCATGACATCGCCCTTCTGGAGGATAACGGACCGCTCGATGATGTTCTTCAGCTCCCTGATATTGCCCGGCCAGTCGTACTCCATCAGTTTCTTCAGCTCTCCTTCGGCGAGCCGGACATCCCGGCCGAAGGCGATCTTCCTGACGAGATAATCGCAGAGCAGAGGGATATCCTCCTTTCACGGAGGGGGGGGATATGGACGCGTATGACGCTGAGCCGGTAGTAGAGATCGCTTCTGAAGGTCTTGCCGAGGACATTCTCGAGGTCCGCACTGGTTGCGGCCACGATACGGACATCGACAGGCCGGATGGTATCGCCGCCGAGGCGCTTGATCTGCTTGTCTTCAAGGACGCTGAGGAGCTTCGACTGGAGGTGCATCGGCATCTCGCCGATCTCGTCGAGGAGGAGCGTCCCCCCTTCCGCCATCTCGAAGATCCCCCGCTTCGAGGTCGCGGCTCCGGTAAAGGCGCCCTTCTCGTAGCCGAAGAGCTCGGCCTCGATCAGGTTTTCGGGCAGCGCGGCGCAGTTGATGCTGATGAAAGCATCCTTCCGCGCCGTGCTCTTGTAATGGACCGCCTTCGCGACGACGTTTTTACCCGTGCCGGTCTCCCCGGTAATCAGCACCGGGACATCGGCCGTCGAGGCGAGCTCCACGAGGCGGGCGATCTCGAGGAGCTCGTCGCTCTGCCCGATGAGGACCGTGCCCTCGCTCGCCTTATGGCTCTTGTAATCTTCAACCTGGGCCACCTTCTCGAGGGCGAGCGTCTTCAGCGCCTGCCCGATAGCGAGCGAGAGCTCCTCGAGCTCGAAGGGCTTGGAAAGATAATCATGGGCGCCCGCCCTGATCGCCTTTATGGCGCCGTCGAAGCTCGGATGGGCGGTGATGAAGATTATTTTCGACTGCTCGTTATGCTTGAGGATCGAGGGGCAGAGGGTATGCCCTTCGGCGTCGGGAAGGTTCTGGTCGAGCAGGACCACATCCACCTTGGCAGCGCCGCACTGGGCAAGACCGTCGCCGCCCGAGTTCGCGATGAGCACCTCGATGCTGTTGCGGCCGAAGTAGTCTTTTACCGCATCGCAGAGGAGTTTATCGTCATCGATAATCAGTAATGTCTTCTTATGGCTGCCTGCTCCCACTCAAGCTCTCCGGCAGGGTGATCTCGACGACCGTGCCTTCCCCTCTCGTGCTCGTCACCTGTATCGTGCCTCCCATCATCGCGAGCATGCGTTTGGCGATGACCAGGCCGAGGCCCGTACCCTGCTCCTTGGAGGTGCGGAAGGGCTTGAAGAGGTCGCGCTGCTGCTCTTCCGTCATACCGCACCCCGTGTCGGCGATTTTGAGTAGTATTATACCTGAATCGGCCGTTATTGTTATAGCAATTTCCGATCGCGGCCTGCCCATGCAGGCATCGGCAGCATTGGTAAAGATATTCAGGAGCACCTGCTGCAGTGCCCGGGGATCGGCAAGGCAGCGCTCTGCGCCCGGCGCAAGGGAGAGGGTCACGGAGACCCCCCTCTTCGAAAAATCGTCCCTCACCAGGGGAAGCAGCTTGTCCATGAAGGACCGCAGCTCTACGCTCTGGAGCTCCGGGGTCTCGTACATGGTGAAGCTCTTCAGGCTCTTGAGGAGATACTCGATGCGTGAGAGCTCGCCCAGCGACCGCTCGAGATACTCGCTGATCGTCTCGCTGCTGTAGGAGCCGATATTCGCCTTCAGCACGCGCAGCGCCATCTTCATCGAGTTGATGGGATTGCCCATCTCGTGCCGGATACCCGAGAAGATATAGCCGATATTGTCCATGACGTTGACCGCCTCGGCGATCGACTCGAGCCTGAGTTTCTCGGTCACGTCGCGTTTGACGTACACGTAATTGATGACGTCGCCCGAGGCGGACTTGATCGGGGAGATGGTGCACTCCTCGTAATAGATGCTGCCGTCCTTTCTCTTGTTGATGAGCTGCCCGCTCCAGGTAGTGTCCTTGTGCAGCGCCTCCCGGAGCGTGCGGTAAAAGGCCTCGTCCTGCCTGCCGCTGTCCAGGACATGAAGATCGCCGCCGACAACCTCGTCGCGGGCATACCCGGTGATCCGCTCGAAGGCGGGATTGACATACTGAACGAATCCCCTGGTGTCGGTGACGACGATCGCCTCGGCAGCCGACTCTATGGCGGCCACCAGCCGGGCGTGCTCGGCTTCGGTCTCTATGCGCTGGTTGATCTCATAGGCGAGCTGCTCGTTGCTCGCGGTCAATGCCGCAGTACGCTTCTGCACCAGCTCTTCGAGGTTGTCCCGGTGGCGCTTCAGCTCATTCTCGAGCTGCTTCTGGGCGGTAACGTCCTGCAGGGTGGTGATCGCCAGAATTATCTCGCCCCTGCTGTTTACCACCGGCGCAGCACTGAACCTGCCTATCCATTCCTCTCCCGAATTGCGCCTCCTGACCACGAGCTCCTGGTGGAATACCGCTTCCCCTTTCAAGGCCCTCACGAGCGGCCACTGCCCGAAAGCGAGGGGATTGCCGTCAGGAGTACGGAGCTCGATTATCCGGGCAACCTGCTCCAGGGGAATACGCGCTTCTTCCTCGTTCCGGAAGCCGTGGAAGTGGAGCGCCGACGGATTCATGGAGCGGACCGTGCCGTCGAGGTCGACGATGATCAGTCCATCGTTCATGCTCGTGACGATCGCCTGGAGCTGGGTATAGCCGGCCTCGACCGCCTGCTTGGCCTCGATATGCTTCAGCCCGAGCGAAGCGAGGGCGGCCAGCTGAGCCAGGAGGACCTCATCTTCGGCAGTAAACTCTCCCTCGCCCTTGTGCGAAACCATGATGATCCCGCTTACCTGGTCGTCGACACCCTTGAGGCGTGCGCCGAGCAGCCCCTTCAGCGGCACGTGGCCTTCGGGCAGCCCCCACCAGGCGGGGTGGCGTGTCAGTTCCTGCTCGCTGAGCCGCAGTGAGTCTTTTCCCTTGACCAGCTCGAAATAGACCCCGCCCTTCTGGACGCTGAACGCCTCCTTGGGCGGGCACGGGGGTATATCGGATGCCCTCGAAGAGACCCTGACGGTGAACGCTCCCTCCTGATACCCGTGCCCTGCGATGCCGAGCTTTGCATCCGTCAGCTCGCGCGCGGCGTCCACCACTCTCTGAAGGAGGCCGCTGAGCGTCGTCTCGGAAAGGACTTCAGCGGATACGCGGATAAGCGTGTGAAGACGCTGAAGATAGGACGCCCGCCGTTCCTCTGCCTCTCTCCGTTCGGTAATATCTATGCCGGTGCTGATGACGTATTCGACGCGGCCTGCGCTGTCGAGAAGGACGGTATTCGCCCAATCGATGAGCCGGCGGCCGCCATGCTTGGTGAGCCAATAGTTTTCATGCGTGTTGGGGAACTCGCCGGCGGCGAGCCGGTCGAAGACGCCCCGCACCGCCGCGGACTCTTCGGGGAGCAGAAAGATATCCCAGAAATGTTTTCCCTTCACTTCGTCGGCCGTATAGCCGGTGATCTGTTCGGCGGTACGGTTGAACCGCGCGAACGTACCGTCGGGCTTGAGCACCACCACGAGAGCCCCGGCGGTGTCGAGGACAGCGGAGATGAAGTTTCTCTCATTGTGAAGCGCCTCTTCATGGTGTTTCAGGTCCCTGAAAAGGAGATCGTAGGGTTTTGCAAGGCCGTTGACGACAATCGCCCGGTAGGCGAGGTAAAAAGAGATGATCAGCAGGAAGTGTCCGGTGAAGGTGGTCAGGCCGTCACCGTCCGGCGAAATGATGACGAGGGCCTCGAGGCCGACGGTGACGGCGAGCGAGCAGAGCAGCAGTGTCCAGACGCTTTTTCCGAGGGAGGCGCGTTTGCGGTAGAGGTGGACCGCTGCACCGAGGAATATCCCGGTCACCAGGTATTCGCTCACGGTCTTGAAGGAGGTCACCCCTGACGCCTCGCGGTAGCTTTCAGGGAAGTGCCCCGAGAAGACCGCAACAAGCAGGGCGGTTGCTGCCGCCGTATAGACGACGAGCAGAACCCCGTAGTTGAGCTTCCGGTTAATGAAGGAGGGGGCAGCGAGCATGGATACGCTCTGCAGGTACCGTCCCGCTGTCCAGAGCTGTGCGGTAAGGCCGGCGTCATAGCCGCAGAATATGTTCATCTCCCGGTAGGCGAGGAAATGGAGCAGGTTGAATATCCCTACGAAGAGATACGCAAGGCCGATAAACGGGAAAAAGCCCCGGTCGAAATATCTTCGCGAGTTCCAGGTGAGCATGAAGATGGCGAGAGCGACGGCGACGGCGAAGAGCTCGGCAAGGCTGAGGAGGAGCAGGTAGTTGTAGCGGCCGCTCAGGTAGAGGCCAGTGAAGATGAGCAGACCGACGAGAAGCGACGCGGCGCCCAAGGCGGGAGCGCTGCCCTGCGTGACGAGGTTTCTGCTTACCTGCCGGTCCATGGAGTTTTGGAATATTCTAACGGGCAGCTCGTGCCCTCACCCGTCTCCCCCGCGATTAAAAACACTTTATTATATAGAATCTCTCCCCTCAAAAGCCAAAGATTTTTATGGTGCGAGCGTTTGACAGAACGGCGCGAGAAGAGTCGTGGCGAGAAGCCTAGGAAATGCGGTATTCCTTGATCTTGGTCAGGAGCGTCTTGTAACTGACTTTGAGGAGCTCCGCAGCCCTGCTCTTGTTTCCCTGGGTCTGGCGCAGCGCCTGTTCTATGCGGGAGCGCTCGGCATCGTGCACCGCTCGCTGCGCAATCTCGTGCAGGGTGAGTTCCGGTGCGGCTCCGCCGCAGGAGGCGCTCTCCTTTCCGGCGACGGTAAAGCTCAGGTGCTCGGGCAGCAGCTGCGGTCCGTCACAGAGAATGACCGCCCGCTCCATGATATTCCTGAGCTCCCGGACGTTTCCCTTCCACTCGTGGCCGAGGAGCATCCTCTCGACCTCGGGGGAGAGCGAAGGGGTCTCCTTTCTCATTTCACCCGAGAAATACGCTGCAAAGGAGCACGCGAGCGGAATGATGTCGTCCCTCCGTTCGCGCAGCGGAGGAATAAGGACGGGAAAGACATTCAGACGATAGAAGAGATCCTCTCTGAACCGTCCAGCGCCGACCTCGCGCTCGAGGTCCTTGTTGCTCGCAGCGACGATCCGGAGATCGACCTTGATCGTCCTGGTCCCGCCCACGCGCTCCACTTCGCTCTCCTGGAGCACCCTGAGCAGCTTCGCCTGGAGCGGCAGCTCCATGTCGCCGATCTCATCGAGGAAGATCGTGCCCCGGTCGGCGAGCTCGAACCTGCCGGGCTTCATCTCTGCGGCGCCGGTAAACGCGCCCTTCTCGTGGCCGAAGAGCTCGTTTTCGATGAGGTCTTTCGGTATCGCCGCGCAATTTACCGCGACGAACGCTTCCTCCGCCCTCGGGCTCAGGCGGTGAATGCTCCGGGCAACAAGCTCCTTGCCGGTCCCGCTCTCGCCGAGCAGGAGCACGGTGGTCTTCAAGGGCGCCACCTTGCGCACCTTCCCCAGCACCTCCTGCCAGACCGCGCTGCGTCCGACGGCATCGGGGAGCTGCACCCTGTTCGTCAGCTCGCCCTTCAGAACGAGGTTCTCCTTCTGCACGCCCTTCTCGGAAAGGGCGCGCTTCACGAGCACCACCAGGTGATCGGGATCGAAGGGCTTGGCGATGAAGTCGTACGCGCCCTGTTTGATGGCGGCGACGGCGCGCTCGATGCTCCCGTAGGCGGTCATGACGACTACCGGGATAAAGGGGAAGCTCTGCCGTATCTCGCTCACGAGGGTCATACCATCACCGTCGCCGAGCTTCAGGTCGGTGACGACGACAGAGATACGCTCCGCCGAGAGCCGGGCCAGCCCGTCCTGTACGCTCGCTGCCGTTCTGACGCCGAACCCTTCGGCCTCGAAAACGTTCGCGAGCATGGCGGCCATGCTCTCTTTATCCTCGACGATCAGTACGGTATACAGGGTATCCCGGCTCCGCATGCTCCTCCGAATGCGCGGCTGAGATGCACTCTCACTGCAGCGGCAGCACGACACGGAACGTGCTGCCCCTCCCCTCGCCGCTCTCGACGGCGACGGTTCCGCCGTGGGCGGTGACGATCTTGTGCACCAGCGCAAGCCCGATCCCGGCGCCGCCGCTCTTGGTGGTAAAGAAGGGCATGAACACCTTGGAGAGATGGTCGTTCGCTATGCCCGGTCCATCGTCGCTCACCGACAGGCAGACCGCCGCCCGCCCGCCCGCGCTGCACGGTTCGGCGGCCACACCTATATTCGTCCCTGCGTCGCAGGCGTTCTGCACGAGATTTCTCATCGCCTGCTTCAGGAGCGTTTCGTCCGCCCTGATGACAAGGGCATCGTCGACGGCGCAGGATATCCGCTTTTCCGCTCCCTGCTGCTCGGCGACGAGGTCTCTCATCAGCGGGGCGATGCGTATCTCCTTTTTACTTATCGGTTCCGGACGGGAGAACCTGAGCAGCTCCTCCATGACCCGGTTCATCGCCTCCACCTCCTTGAGAATGCTCTCGGCCGCGGCTCTTCCCGCGGCCTGCCGGGGGTCGTTCCCCTCGTACTGCTTCATGAGGAGCTTGGCGTACCCGGCGATCACCCCGAGGGGGTTCCTGAGCTCGTGGGCGATGCCGGCGGAGACCTCCCCGAGGGCGGCGAGGCGCTCTCTGATGATGAGCTGCTCCTTGAGTGACTGCAGCTCGGAGCCGAGGGCGGAAAAAGCGCCCATGACGGTATTCATCTCGAGGGCCTCGCCGCTCCGGTCGTCACGCCGGAGAAAGCGGGGCCGGAAGGAGATGAAGAGCACGATCGCGACAAGGGCCGCGAGCGCGAGGAAGACGAGCAGAAGGAGCAGGAGAAAGTCGGGGGAGGCGCTCATCGCCTCCCGGTAATCAGCTCTATGAGCTTATCCGCGGCCAGGAAACCCGAATGCACTCTTCCATTGGGCAGCACCATGGTGGGGGTGCCGGTGATGCCGAGGGATTCGGCGAGCTTGATGGTCTCGTCCACCTCCCTGGTGTCGCATTCGGTCTTCGGGATCGGCTTCTGCTCGAAGTTGTCCTCGAGCATCTTGAGCGATTTGTTGCAGACGATGCTCTTCGATTTCCAGTAGGCGTCCTTGTGCATTTTGAGAGGGAAGAGCTTGATGTAAAAGACGATATCCTTCCGTTCTTTCACCACCTTTTCCATCTCCTTGTGGAGCTTTCCGCAGTACGGGCAGTCGGGGTCGGTGAAGAGGACGACCCGTTTGGCAGCCTTCGGATTGCCCATAACGAGCGCATTGGCGAGCGGTATCTTCGCGACATCGACCTTTCTGGTCTGCTGCAGTTTCTCGAAGCGCTCCTGCGTCTTGTTCGATCCGCTGGCGACATCGATGATCTGTCCGGTGACGACATACTTTTTCGAGTAGTCCACATAAAAGAGACCGCGCTGCCCCTGGTTCTCTATCGAGATCTCCCAGAGGCTCTTCACCGGGCTCAGCTCGATGTTCAGGATCTTGGCGTTCGGGATGTTCAGTTTCTTCAGAATGCCGCCGACATCCTCTTTATTCAGGGAGTGGCACTTCTTGCAGTCTCCTTCACAGCCCGACGCGCTGAAAGCGTACGCGTGCGCAGCAGCGAAGAAGGTGACTATTACCGTGACTAAAAACGGGACACCAACTACAATACGTTTCATGAAACACCTCCACGACTATAATAGATAAGTTTTTATTTGAATTTCAAGCATTGCTTTGGTTATAATTGCCGCGATGGAAACGTATCAGAAAAAAGCCATGCTCGAGGCCCTGCTCTTCGCCGCCGGCGAGCCGATAACGCTCGGCAGCATCATCAAGGCGACGGAACTGCAGGAGCCAGAAATCAAGACGATGCTCGACGAATTGGCGGCAGACTATCGCGAGAGGAATGCGGGGCTGATGGTCGTCGAGGTGGCCGAAGGGTACCAGATGGTCACCAACCCCGACCACGCGCTCTGGATCAAGCGGTTCAAACAGATCCACCAGAGCAAGAAGCTTTCGCAGACCGCTCTCGAGACCCTCGCGATCATCGCCTACAAGCAGCCGGTGACCAAGCTCGAGGTCGATCAGCTGCGCGGGGTCAATTCGGACGGCCCGGTAAAGAGCCTGCTCGACAAACGGCTCATCAAGATCGTCGGGAAGAAGGAGGCTCCCGGACGTCCGTTCCTGTACGGCACGACCAAGGAGTTCCTGCACTACTTCGGTCTGAAGAACCTGAGCGAGCTGCCGCCGATCAGCGACTTCTTGAAAGAAGAGGCAGCCTGACACGCATATAACATACAGTACGCAATAAGAGCAGAGTAAAGCGGCGCATAAAGTCCCCGATAATGTAACTGCGCCGAATCCAGAATGACGCTGTGGGGGAAACATGAAACGGTTCTCTGTAGTCCTGTCTCTTGTGTTCATGCTGTTCTGTGCCGGTCCGGTGTACGCCGCCGGCGCCTCCTATGCGGTAAAAAAAGGCGATACCCTTTTCAGCATCGCCAGGAAACATAACGTCACCATCGCCGAGCTCAAGAAGGCGAACGGCCTGAAGTCGCAAAAACTGACCGCGGGCATGAGGCTGACCATTCCTGCCGGCGATGCAGCCCGCCTGAAGAGGGCCGGAAGCGAAAGCTCCCCTGCTGTCCATACCGTCAAGAAAGGCGAGACCTTCAGATCCATCTCGAAGAAGTATGCCCTCTCGGTGAGCGAGCTCAAGGAGATGAACGGCATCAGAAAAGAAGCACGGCTTAAAGTCGGCCAAAAGCTCATCGTGAAGCAGGCGGCTCAGCGCCCGAATGCCAGGAATGCGGACGAGCCGGACGTCTATATCGTCAAGAGGGGCGATACCGTAAAAGGAGTGGCCCGTAAATTCAGAATGAGCAGCAAGGAGCTCAAAGAGCTCAACGGCCTCGAAGGCAACAGGCTCAAGCCGGGGCAGAAGCTCCTCCTGGCGAGAATGCCCGCGCCGCAGAAGGCAGAGCCGAAACCCACCCCCGTCTCCTATTCTCCTGCTGCTCCGGGGCCGTCCGCAGCCTCGCTGCGCCTGGAGGAGGTCAAGGCATTCTCGCAGTCCGACAACCTTGCAAAGCTCGGCATGAAGGAGCGGCTCGTCCTCTTTGCGAAGAAAATGCTCCACCTCCCCTACCGCTTCGGCGGCAACGGTGCCTTCGGGCTCGACTGTTCGGCTTATGTGCAGAAGGCCTACGGCCTGGTGGGCATCACCATCCCGCGCAGCGCGCGAGAGCAGTTCTCCGTCGGCGAAGCGGTGGACAAGGAAGAGCTCTCGACAGGCGATCTCGTCTTCTTCAGGACCTACGCGTCCTTCCCCTCTCATGTGGGGATATACATCGGCAACAATCTCTTCATCCACGCCTCGTCCCTCTCGAAGAAGATCACCATCGACAGCCTCGAAAGCCCCTACTATTTCCAGCGCTACATCGGCGCAAAACGCCTCATCCCCGAAGAAGAGCTCGAAATCGAGATAGACGACGAGCCTGCCAAAGAAAATTAGGATTTCAATACGTCGGGGTTGGTGTGGGGGATGAAGAGCGCGGCGGGGAACTCCCTCATGAATGCTCCGTCCGTATTCATTTCACGGTAGGTAATCAGCCCGCAGATCCGGTCGACCGCAGCGAGCGCGCCCCGGTCCGTCAGCACCGCCTCCGCACCTTTCAATGAGGAGTTCCCCAGGGCGACGAAACGCTCCCTCGGGATATCGGGGAGCATCCCGATACGGACCGCCTTATCCGCGTCGATGCCGGCGCCGAAGGCGCCGCTTACATAAACCGTGAGCACATCGCCGAAGGTCAGGCCGACGGCGTGCACCATGACATACAGCGATGCGAACATCGCCGCCTTCGACCGCAAGAAATTATCGATGTCGGTATCCTTGATCATCAGCCGCGCGCCCGCCGACTCGTAGAGCACGAACGCCCTGCCGCCGTCGCGCTCCACGACGTTAGGCGAGGAAGCGGATAATCTCCCCTGTCCGTCGATAATGCCGTTATCGTACAGCTCGGCGACGAGCTCGATCACTCCCGATCCGCATATGCCGCGGGGCGCTCCCCCGCCGATTACCTTCAGGACAGCCGCAGGGGTGTCCTTCTCCAGGACGACACCGGCGACCGCCCCCTCCGTGGCCCTCATGCCGATTTCGGCGATGCCGCTCTCGAGGGCAGGACCGGCAGCGCCGGCTCCCACCATGATCCATTCGCTGCAGCCGAGGACGATCTCCGCGTTCGTCCCCACATCGATGAGCAGCGAGGGCCGTTCGTTCGCATGCAGTCCCGAGACCAGGATACCGGCGATGATGTCTCCGCCGACATAACTGCCGGCGTTGGGGAAGATATACACCACCGCCTGGTCGTTTATGGCGATGCCCGCATCGCGGGGCCTGACGAAGTCCATGCGGTGCGCCACCGGGAGATAGGGGTCGACAGGGATCGTATGCACCGGCAGGTCCAGGAGAAAGTGCATCATTATGGTGTTGCCCGCGATGACCGCGGCGCAGATATCCTCGCTGCGTATGCCATGGTCACTGCATAATTCCCCGATCAGGGCATTGATCCCGTCGATGAGCAGCGCATGCAGCTCCTCGCCTCTGCCGCTCATGGCAGCATGGACCCGGCTGAGCACATCGAGCCCTTCCGCGATCTGCGGGTTCTCGTGCTCCCTGGCAGCGATCCTGCGGCAGGCGGTCATATCGAAAAGGGAAGCGACGATATTCGTCGTGCCTGCATCGATGGCGAGCCCGTACACAATGCGTTTATTGATCGCAACGACGCGCGCCCGGTCGCCTTCCCATCCGAGCGTGAGGAGAGGAGAGAAATCGCATGCCCTCAGCGCTGCCGGCAGCCCGGCGAGCAGCGCAGGAGACATCTCTACCGGCGTATGCACACCCGAACGAACGAGGCCGTCCAGGAGCCGTTCCTTGTCGGCCCTCTTATCCGATGCCGAGGGGAGATCGAGCGATACCAATACTGTCGTGATCAGGGGATCCATGGGCAAATCGCGGCGCTTACCGCCACGCTCACGATAGTATACCACAGGGTCATGCCTCGATGAGGACGCAGTGAAGAGGGTCGGGGAGCGGCTGCCCGTCCGCAGTGAGGAACATCGCTTCAGGTTTCGGCGGTTTGGTGCTATTATTTAAAGAGAGACTCGCGCAGAGCGCTCTTTTCATTCCGCCGCTCTCATCATCTGCGTACGAACCGCAACCGACCCCTCACGAGAGGTGCATCCATGAGAACGATGAAGCTCATCCTTCCCGGCATCGTCCTTATCCTTATCGCCTGCCAGACGGTCCCCATCACGGGACGGCGGCAGCTCAGCCTCGTCCCTTCCGAAACGCTCCTTCCCATGAGCTTCAGCTCCTACCAGGAGTTCCTGGCAAAGCACCGGGTGATCGAAGGCACTCCCGAGGCGCAGATGGTGCAGAGGGTGGGCACACGGATACGGAATGCCGTTGAGCGCTACTTCGCCCGGCAGAACATGTCCGAACAGTTGAGCGGCTATCAATGGGAGTTCAATCTCATTGCCGATGACTCGATCAATGCCTGGGCCATGCCCGGCGGGAAGGTGGTCGTCTATTCAGGGCTGATGCCGGTTGCAAAGAACGAGGCGGGTCTCGCCGTTGTCATGGGACACGAGATCGCCCATGCCGTGGCGCAGCACGGCGAGGAGCGCATGAGCCAGGGCCTCCTCGCCCAGATGGGCGGCATGGCGCTCGGCGCCGCTATCGCCCAGAGGCCGCAGGAGACGCAGCAGCTCTTCATAACCGCCTTCGGCCTGGGCACACAGGTGGGCGTGCTTCTTCCGTACAGCAGGCTGCAGGAGACCGAAGCCGACCGCCTCGGCCTCATCTTCATGGCCATGGCCGGCTACGACCCCCGCGAGGCGGTCGACTTCTGGCAGCGGATGACCGCAGCCAAGGAAGGCCCCGCCGTTCCGCAGTTCTTGAGCACGCACCCTGCCGACACGCCGCGGCTGAGCGCCATCAAGGAGTTCCTTCCCGAGGCGCTGAAGTATTACAAGAAGTAGCCGGGGAGACTCTCGTCATCCCTCGAAGATCACCGTCCCCATGTCCCTCGTGTCATACCCGCCGAGGGACTCGACAATGCTCCTGAATTCCTGATTGTTTCTCATGATATCGAGGACAATGCGCATCATCGGCGTATCGATGAACTCCTTAGGTATCGCCAGATCGTAACGCTCGTTCGCGACCGGGATGAAGTCGAGGCCGAGGGCCTGCGCCGATGAGCAGATGGCGAGTCCCGTATCGGCGAGGCCGGTGAGCACCGCTGAAGCGACGGACATATGCGTATATTCTTCACGCTCGTAGCCGTTGATGATATAGGGATTCACGCCCATCTCGCGGAGATGCTTATCGAGGAGCAGGCGTGTGCCCGATCCCGCCTGGCGGTTGATGAAGAGCACGTCCTCTCTCAGGAGGTCCTCGAAGCCGTGAATGTTCTTCGGATTGCCCCGCTTCACCAGCAGGCCCTGCTGCCGGTAGACCAGGTTGACGAGGACCATGCGCCGATCCGGGAGAAAGCGCTTGAGGTAGGGGACATTATAGTCTCCCGACTGTTCGTCGAGGAGATGGGTGCCGGCGATATGCGCCTCGTTCTTCTTGAGCGCCATAAGGCCGCCCATGGAGCCGACGTGTGCCGAGGAGAGGGAGAAAGCGGGATGCTCCTTCTTGATGATATTGGCGAGCACATCGAGGGCGTTGTCGTGGCTGCCGATGCAGACGGCGGTGTTCCTTATCTCCTCTTTGCTCCGCAGGAGCGCGACATCGACCTCCTGCCCTGCCTGCACCCCCTCGGAGCCGGAGGGTATGCGCACGATCCCGTCGGCCCGCACCAGCGACATCAGAAGACCGGCCCCCCTGCCGACGGGGGTGGTTATGTACTTCTCACCGACCAGGCCCACCTTCACTCTCACGAACTCATCCACGCCGAGGGGTGAAGCGAGCTGCCGCGATATGATCGCCCGCAGCGTCTCCTGCTCCGCTGCCGCCGTGCCGAGGAGCCGTGCAAGGACGGGCGCCACGAAGAGCGTGAAGGTGAGATATGCGGATACGGGATAGCCGGGAATGCCGAATACAGGGGTGCTGCCGATGAAGCCGATGATCACCGGTTTGCCCGGCTTGATAGAGACGCCATTGACGATCACGTCGCCGAGCTCCCTGATCGCCGTCAGGGTGTAGTCTTCCGAGCCCCTCCCCGATCCCGCATTGATGAGCACCACGTCGGCCTTGTCCGCCGCCTCCCTCAGCGCCTTTTTTATGGCATCGAGATCGTCCCTCACAATGGGAAACCGGAGCGCCTCTGCTCCCGCATCGCGGGCGAGGCCCGCAAGCACTGCCGAGTTGTACTCGATGATCTCCGGAGGCCGGGGCGGGCGCTCACGCACTGCTTCGGGCTCGATGATCTCTGTCCCGGTCGGGATAACGGCGACACACGGCCGTCTCCTGACGAGGATATCCAGGTGCCCGCTCGCGAGCATCGCGCCGATATCGATGGCCCGCACCCGATGCCCCTCGGGAACGATGAGCTCCGTAGCGACGATGTCCTCGCCGATAGTCCGTACATGCTCGTAGGGCGGTACGGGATGGTAGATCTCGATGCCCTCTTCCGTCTTGTTGACATCCTCTATCATGATTACCGCATTGAAACCCTCGGGCATCGGGTCTCCGGTATCCACATAGATCGCCTCCTGTCCCGCTTTCAGATGGCACGGGGCGGTCTCCGCAGCGGTAAAGGTGTCGGAGAACCTGACGGCATACCCGTCCATCGCTGCTGAATGGTAGAAGGGAGAGGAATACTTCGCGAATACCGGCGCCGCCGTTATCCGGCCCTGCGCCTCCTGCACCGGTATGCGCTCCGGCTGCATCCGGTCCATTCCCCTCGCATCAAGACCGCTGCGTAACCGCTCAAGAGCCTTTTCGAGGGATACGCTGTCGAGAAACACCTGCTTCATATTCCTATCCTCTGATCCTCTCTCCATGCGGCAGCAATAAGATAATTTAATGAATCAATTTGGTATAATTATACCATGAACGTCGTCCTGAAACTCTTCGCCTCGCTGAGGAGCTACGGCCCCGATTACCAGCAGATGGAGGTCCCCGAAGATACGCGCCTCGAAGAGGTCATCGCCCGGCTCGACCTTCCCGAAAAGATGCCGCTGCTCAAGATCGTCAACGGCAAATTCGCCGATCCCAAACAGCCGCTCAACGAAGGCGACGAGATCGCCCTCTTCCCCCCCATCGCCGGCGGCTCACCGCCCTGCGGCGGCAACCGATAACACGACGACCTCATCCCGCTGCAGCGCCCCCTCACTGCACAGAACCTCCACAGTACGACGCTCCCCATCGAGAAGGAGCTCTCCGCTCCCTGCCTCGATCTCGCGCCGGTGCTCTCGAACAAGAGCCATGAGCCGAGAGGCCCGCACCAGAACCCCTCGACTGAGCAGATCGGGCCCCATTGCTCCCAGCAGTACATTGAAAAGTTTGAGGGTTATTACGCTCTCTCCTCTCGCAGCCGGCAGCGCGCTTTCCTGATATGTAAGGGAGCTCCTCATCGGCGAGCACAACCCCTCCCGCCTCATGACAGCGCCCACCAGCCCGGGCAGCGCCCCGGAGAGCGCCAGGCACGATTCGTTCCTAAGGATCGCGCTGTCGAGGTCATCGACGGGCCTGCCGTCCAGAAGCACGGTCGCGATCCGTTCCCTGATGAAGCGCTCGTCGAGACAGAGGAGGTCGCGGAGGAACATCCCGACACTGCAGCCGCCGGGAACCCGCACCATCACGCCCTGCTGCAGAAGAGAAAAGAACAGGGGCAGCATATCGGCGCGCAGCAAGAGACGCAGCGGGCGGGGACCGGGCATGTTACCAGTTGAACACCTTATCCAGGTCCTCGTCCTTCACCTCGAAGGTGACATTGTGCGGGGCGAGCGTTTCGGTCTTGAAGTACCGCGGCAGCCGGTCCTGCTGCGCGGTGAAACCAGCGCGCGCATTGAAGTCCCGCTCCATGCTCAGCACCTTTTTCCCGAGATCGGTGACGCCGTCCGCGGTGAGGTCGATGCCGTGGAACGCATTGAGCAGATCGAGCAGCGCCTGGAAGGTGTCGGGCTGATCGAGCAGCGCAAAGGCGATGAAGAGGCACATGCCGGTCGAGTCGATCGCTGCCGTGGCGATCTGGAGATTCCGCGAAAGCTCGATCTGTCCCTCGGGCTTGAGCGGGTCCACATCCCCGCCGACCTTCAGGATATTCTGGGCCACTGCATAGCCCGCCGTATGGTCCGCGCCCATAGGGCTCGTCGCATAGGTGACGCCCACGCCCTGAACCGCGCGGGGGTCGTAGGCAGGCATCGCCTGGCCCTTTACCACCGGCGCCCGCTCCACGCCGAAGGCCTTTGCGGTAAAGGCCGCGCCGTTGCCGAGGATGCGGCCTAGGTGCGAGCCTTTGCCGACCTCATGGATCAGATTGATCGCAGCCTCGGCATCGCCGAACGTGGCAAGCCCCGCCTCCATGGCGACGCCGATGGTCGCGCCCATCTCGATCGTATCGAGGCCGTAGTTGTCGTCGAGGAAGTCGAGCATGGCGATGGCGTCGAGGTCGCAGATCCCGCAGTTTCCGCCGTGGGCCCATACCGTCTCGTACTCGGGCTGCTTGGTGAGATAGTGGCCGTCCTTGTCATGATAGACGCCTGAACAGCGGATAACGCACCCGCGATGGCACCCGTGCGTAGCGAGGCCGCCGCGCTTTACTTCGAGCTCGGCCTGCGTCTCGCCGCTGATTTTGGCGGCGCCTTCGAAGCGCCCCTGTTTGAAATTGTAGGTGGGATACCCCCCCACCTCGTTGAGAATATTCGTGAGGACATTCGTCCCGTAGGCAGGAAGCCCCTGCCCGGTGACCGCATGCCGCTGGAGCCCTTCGACGAACCGCCTGTTCGCATCCTTGAACTTTTCGGGGTCTTTCGGGGCACGCATCTTCGCCCCGGAATCGTCGAGGACGATGACCTTCACCCCCTTTGCTCCCATCACCGCACCGACGCCGCCGCGGCCCGCATGCCGCGTGGGTCTCAGCTCCATATCGGTGCAGGCTATCGATGCGGCGCCCATCTTCATCTCTCCGGCCGGGCCGATCGAGATGCAGGCGATCTTGTCGCCGTATTCGCTCTTCATCTTTTCGACGAGCGGATAGTTGGGCAGCATCCGCAGGCTGTTATCCTTGCTGACCGTCACCCCATCCTTGTTGATGAAAATCTTGTAGAGGTCGTCGCCCGCGGGCTTGCCTTCGAGAATGATCGCCGCATAGCCCAACCGCGCCAGCACCTGCGAGGGCTGTCCGCCGGCGTTCGCCTCCTTGATCCCGCCGGTGAGAGGGCTCTTGCATCCCACCGAGAGGCGGCCCGACATCGCGGCGATGGTGCCGCTCAACATGCCCGGCGCGATGACGAGCTTGTTCTCGGCGCCGAGGGGATGACAGAGCGGCGGCACTTCACGGGATACGACGGCAGAGGTCATCGCCCTTCCCCCGAGGCCTGCGTAATCGCCGAGAGGCGCCGCTGTCGCTTTCGGTCCGCCTTCGGCCCCCATGTCTATCCTGAGAATCTTGTCCATTGGTGTTCCTCCTTGTCTCTCTCTATGGTCTGTCTGCGGCCTGCTCAGGCGCGGCGAAGGCATTTACCTATAATAATACAGAATCCGCCCGTATTCATGAACGGGCGGATTCTGTTCCGGGCGCCGGATGTTATAACGCTGCCCTATAGGTGCTGATGACGTCATCGAACGACGGGCAGCGCGGGTTCGTCAGGCCGCAGGCGTCTTTCTGCGCATTTTCCGCCATGGTCTTGAGGTCCTGCTCTTTCATGCCCAATTCCTTGAGACCGGACGGGATGCCAATGCCCATGAGCGTTACCGTATGAATGAAAAAAACCGCAGCCCTGCTCACCGGGGCTCTTAGCGTTACGCTATCCTTATCATGCCGAGGGGGTTCGGGGCATTGCGGCGGTATCCTCTGCCCTGCGCGATGATATCGAGGGGCAGGCTCATCAGGTCGGCATAATCAGGGGGAATCGCCTCGAGCACCCCGGCGCGGGCGGTCTTGCTATACGAAAGGCAGGCGCTGCAGGTCTCTATCCTGAAGTCTTCATCACCCTCTATCGTCATGATGGTGAGGGTATCGGCATCCCTGTTGAGGCATACGGGGCATCCGATGCGGGGAGCAGGGCCGGTCGTGCCGCAGAACGAGCAGGCGAGATACCGCCTGCTGTCCCAGCCGAGAAACGACAGCGCGGGCTGTGCGCTGCAGACGGGGCACCTCCCTTTCTCCCATGCCTGCTGCTTATCGCGGCTCCCTTTTCCCAACGCGAGAAAAAAGGGCCGGCTCAAGAGAAAGAGCAAGGGGGAGAGCTCGTCTTCATGATAGGGCAGCGAGAACGCCGGGGTCTCTTTCAGCGGCAGCCTCGTGAAATCGATCTGCCCGAGCTGCATCGCTTCCTTGAGCGGGGTGAGATTCTCCTCGGGTATCCCGAAGATCGAGGAGAACCGCTCGAAAACGGCATCGATGAGCTGAGGAGGATACGCGACTGCTCCCTCGCTCACACCGTTTCCGTTCACGCTCTCCAGAGTGAGGCCGGAGAACTCCTGCACCTTCCCGTAGAGCTTGAAGATATCCTCGAGATGAGGCTTTTTCGACACGATCTCTTCTATGGTCAGTGGTTGCATAGGTTGTTCCTTTAGGTTCGGTGAGAATTAATGCTCTCTTATTTTACCTGATCGAGCGAAGAGAGAGACGGGATGTCGCCCCATCCCGTCTCTGTGGTGAGCACTTCCGGTATTACTGTTCGGTCTCGGCATGAAACACCGGCAGGTAGAGCGCTGCCAGCCGGTAGGCGAAGATGCCGCCTGCCACGATCCCTATGCTTATGGCGACCTCCATCCAGGTCGGGAAATAGGTGACGCCGTTGCCGAGCTGGGCGGAGAAGTTGGTATTGAAGCGGTTGAAAAGAACGCCGAAGATCACGAGGCTGACGCTGAAGAGCGTGCCGGAAACCGTCTCCCTGATCCTCTTCTGGAAGAGGATCACCATCGGGATAACAAAGCCGATGAGCAGCTCGGCGAGGTAGAGCATACTCGAGGCGCTGCCCTCGAACATCCGGGGCAGTGCGCCGCGCACCGCGAGATCGGCGATCCTGGCGGTGATATACACGGCCAGGGCGATGGCAGTCCCCTTGCCGAGCCCCTGGATGATGTCCGTCTCGCAGGGCCGTTTGAATGCCCTGGCGCTCATGATGGATTCGAAGGTGACCATCGCCAGGCCGACACAGATAGCCGAGAGATAAAAGAGGTACGGCATATTGGCCGAATACCAGAGCGAAGGCACTTTCGAGGGCATGATGAGGAAGAAGCCGCCCAGGGAGGACTGGTGCAGGAACGACAGCACGATACCGGCGATGATGAGCGGATAGTGGAAGGGCCTGAGGAGCCGCAATGCCCAGCCCAGCCGCAACCGCTCGAAGACGGACGGCGCGAACTCGAGGGTAAGCACCGTCGTATACAGCGTGATGCACATGACGACCTCGAACATCACCGACCGGACCTGCGGCATCACGAGGGTGTGCCAGAACCTGAGCGGCTGCCCGATATCGACGATCAGGCCGACGACGACCATCAGGTAGCCCAGGAAAGCGGTCAGGATCGCCGGCCGCGCGATCGGCTTGTACTTCTTCATGTTGAAGATATAGACCGCAGCGGTGATCGTAAAGCCTCCCGCTGCCAGGGCGACGCCGCTCAGGACGTCGAAGGCGACCCAGAAGCCCCAGGGGACCGCGTCGCTCATGTTCGTCGAGGCGCCGAGGCCGAAAGCGAAACGATAGAAGGCGGCAACGCCGCCGATACCCATCAGCACCAGGAGGACCAGCGTGCCGAAGGAAAAAAGCGGAACTCTCGTCGTGGCGGTATTCATGGTTATCCCTCCCTCTCTTTCTTGGACGCTGCTCCCTCGCTCGCTCCCCGGTTCCTGAAATAGGCGATTGCCGCCAGGATGGCGACGAGCCCTCCCACTTTGTAGGGGATCGTCTTCAGCATCGCCCAGGTGAGGTCGGGCAGCGGCGCGGCCGGGATATTCGTCTTGAACCCGAGCGCCTCGAAGGGAACGGCGGAGAGATACATCCATGAGGTCCCGCCCGCCTCGTTCCTGCCGTAAACATGGTTCACATAGTCGCCGGGATGCTCCTTGATCCGCCGTTCTGCCTCTGACACGATCTCGTCGTAGCTGCCGAAGATGATCGCCTTCGGCGCACAGGCCTTGGCGCAGGCGGGCGTCATGCCCATGGCGAGGCGGTCGGCGCAGAAGGTGCACTTCTGCACGATCGGCGACGTCTTTTCCCATTCGTATTTAGGGACATCGAAAGGACAGGCCATCATGCAGTACCGGCAGCCGATGCAGCGCTCGTCGTGGTAGATGACCGGTCCGTCCTGCCTCTTCTCGAAGGCGCCTACCGGGCATGCCGAGGCGCAGGCCGGGTCCTTGCAGTGCATGCACTGGGTCTTGATGAAGTCCCAGCCGCTGATCATGTTGTCCTTTTCGGTCTCGACGAACTTCACGACCGTATAGGCCTCGGAGTTCATATCGACGGGGTTCGTAAAGTTGCCGTTCAGCGTGGTCGGCTTGACTCCCCGGTTATTCCAGCTCTTGCAGGCGATCTGGCAGCTCCTGCAGCCGATGCACTTGGTCAGGTCTATCAAAGCAGCTTTGGGTTGCGTGTTGGTTGCCATTGCTCCTCCTATGCCTTTGCCTTTTCGATATTGACCATGAAGGCCTTGGATTCAGGGATCATGGTGTTCGGGTCGCCGATAGTCGGCGTCAGGAGGTTCGAGCTGTCTCCGGCGCTGCCGTCCTCGGGGAACTGCCATCCGAAGTGCCAGGGGAGCCCCACCTGGTGTACGGTGGAGCCGGCAACCTTGAAGGGCTTGAAGCGCTTGGTGACGACCGCGACCGCCCAGACCTCGCCGCGCGCCGATTTGACCGTAACCTTGTCGCCGTTCCTGATCCCTTTCTCCCTGGCGAGCTCCTCGCTCATCTCGACGAACTGCTGGGGCATCGCCTCAAGGAGCCACGGCACATGGCGTGTCATGACGCCGGTCTGCCAGTGCTCGGAGACGCGGTAGGTCGTCGCCACATAGGGGAACCTGACATCGCACGAGAGATAGATATCCTCGAGATTCTTTCCCCCTTCCGTATAGAAGAGTTTGACGGCCGGGTTGATCCGCTGTTTGGACATGAGGTTTTCCTGGAGCGGACACTCCAGCGCCTCGTAATGCTCCGGGAACGGTCCGTCGTTGAGCCCGGGACCGAAGATCGCGCCGACGCCGTCGGCCCGCATGATGAAGGGGAGCTTGCCCTTCTCGTCCGCCATCGGCGGCGCAGGACCGTCGGGCACGTCGCCCTCCCAGACACCGGGCTTGTTGGTCTTGGGGTCGGGCTTGGTCGCGTTCCATTTGACGAGCGGGCGGTTCGGGTCCCAGGGCTGCCCCTGGGGGTTCACCGATGCGCGGTTGTAGATGATGCGCCTGTTGACCGGCCAGCTCCAGGACCACTCCGGGTAGAGGCCGAGCCCGGTGGGGTCGGTCTTCTTCCTGCGGGCCATCATATTGACGATCTTGCCCTCTTTCTGCGTGTAGCTCTGGCAATAGATCCAGTTGCCCGAAGAGGTCGTCCCGTCGTCCTGGAGATGGACGAAGGTCTGGCAGAGCTCTCCCTTCTTGCCGAGCAGGACCGGGGGATTCGCCTTCTTGTCGTACACGTCTTCGAGATAGTAGCCGTTGATCTCTTTCGCGATCTCGTGGACATGGACCTCTTTGATCTTGCCGTCCGGCCCCTTCTCTCCGTAGTTCCAGGTGATGTTCAGGAGGGGAGCGGGATATTTGCCGCCCTTCTCCTGGTAGAGCCTCTTGACGCGGAAGTAGAGCTCGTTGATGATCTCCGCATCCGGCTTCGACTGGCCTATCGGCTCCACCGCCTTGTACCGCCACTGCGCCCAGCGGCCGGAGTTGCTGATGCTCCCCTCCTTCTCGACAGAGGAGCAGCACGGCAGCATGAAGACCTCGGTCTGTATCTCTTTCGGGTTCATGCCCGGACCTCTCCAGAACGAGGCGGTCTCGTTATCGAAGAGGTTGACGTTGACCATCCACTTCAGCTGGGCGAGGGCCTTCCTCGTCTTGTTGGCGTTGGCACTGGAGCACGCGGGATTCTGCCCCCAGGCGAAGAAGCCTTCGAACTTGCCCTTGAGCATCTGGTCGAAGAGATTGAGCCAGGAGGCGTTCATCCCTTCATCCAGCTTCGGCAGCCAGGTGTAGCCGAAGTCGTTCTCCTTTGTGGCACTGCTGCCGTATATGGCCTTGAGATAGCTGGTGATGTACTTGCCGCGGTTGCCCCACCAGTTGACGCTCTTCGGCTCCTTGGTCTTGGGCGTATGCTTCTCGATATACCCCTTGAGATCGGCCAGCGCTGCCGTGGGGGTCGGGATATAGCCCGGCAGTATATGGAAGAGGAGCCCGTAATCGGTAGAGCCCTGGACATTCGACTCGCCTCTCAGGGCGTTGATGCCGCCGCCGGCCATACCTACATTGCCGAGGAGGAGCTGGATGATCGCCATGGTCCTTATGTTCTGGGTGCCGACGGTATGCTGTGTCCAGCCCATGGCATAGCACTCGGTGCCGACCCGGTTCGGCTTGCCGGTAGAGGCATAAAGTTTATAGACTTCGAGGAGCTGCTCCTTCGGCGTGCCCGTGATGGTCGCGACCTTATCGAGCGTGTAGCGGGAGTAGTGTTTTTTCAGGAGCTGGAACACGCAATTCGGGTCCTTGAGAGCCGGATCCTTTTTCGGATTGCCGTTCTCGTCCATCTGATAGGACCAGGCCTTTTTATCGTACTTCCTCGTCTTTTCATCATAGCCCGCGAAGAGACCGTCCAGCTCACCCGGGCCTCTGTAATCGGGAGTAACGAGGAATGAGGCATTGGTATAGTTGACGACGTATTCCCTGAAATAAAGGTTGTTGTCGAGGATATACTTGATCATGCCGCCGAGGAAGGCGATATCGGTTCCGGAGCGGAGGGGGGCATAGAGATCCGCCTTCGCCGCGGTCCGCGTAAAGCGGGGGTCGACGACGATGAGCTTGCCGCCCCGCTCCTGCGCCTTCATGATCCACTTCATCGATATCGGGTGATTCTCGGCGGGGTTGCCGCCCATCACGAGGATTACATCGGCATTCTTGAGATCGATCCAGTGATTCGTCATTGCACCGCGTCCGAACGACTCTGCCAGAGCCGCTACCGTAGCGGAGTGTCATATTCGGGCCTGATGCTCTATATAAACGAGGCCGAGCGAACGGACCCACTTCTGGAGGATGTAGCACTCCTCGTTATCGAGCGCAGCGCTGCCCACATGGGCGATGCCGTCGGTCCTGTTGACGACGAACTCTTTCTCGACCTCGATCTCGGCGCCGTCGGGCTGCTTTTCCTTCACCTTCGACTTTGATGTGGTCTTGAAGGTCCTGTCGCGGGTGTCCTTGATCTTTTTCGCGATCTCACCGAGCGCCCAGTCCCACTCGACTTCTTGCCACTTGTCAGACCCCGGTGCGCGGTAGAGCGGTTTGGCAACGCGTTTGTCGTTATTGACGAGCTGATAGAGGGACGATCCTTTGGAACAGAGCGCCCCCTCATTGACAGGATGCTCGGGATCACCCTCGGTATTCACCACCTTGCCGTCGATGCTGTGCACCAGGATGCCGCATCCCACCGAACAGTAAGGGCAGATGGTGGTCGTCTCCTTGGCGCCCTTGATCTTGAGCTCGCGGGCGTAGGCCTTGGCGGGCTCGAGATTAACGCCGACAGAGCCTGCGAGAAACGATCCGCCGGAGATTTTAAGGAAATCTCTGCGTGATAACCCCATACATTCCTCCTTCTTTATGTTTGATATAAGCAATCCTTATCGCCCGATTAATATACGTTTGCATGTTCCTTAAAGTCAAGCTCTTTAGTGTCACTTGAATGTTACTAACAGTTTAAGTTTGTTACATAGGTATAAGCAGATTGATTGAAAGCAGGTGCTGCAGGAGGAGCATCGAGATTGGAGCTATCACATTTTTACAAATAGTTATACAGAGAAAACCCGGAATAGCCTTTGAAATGATGGCCATAGTGCATCTTCAGACTGCCAGCAGGCTTGTTTACAGTTGAGTGGAACAGCGATACAGGCTCTCGCCTATTTTGCGGCTGCCTCTTTAGCCGGAAAGTCGACTACATTGGCCTCTACCTTCTGCGCAAGGGAGTGCCCCTCGAAGACTCCCCCCTCGGCGATAGAGAGCGTCTTCGTCTGGATATCGCCGAAGACTTTGCCGTTATGCTTGATCTCGAGAAGCTCCTCGGTCTTGATATTCCCCTCAACCCTGCCGCCGATGACGACGGTCTTCGCCGCTATGTTGCCCCTCACCGAGCCGTCTTCGCCGATGATGACCCAGTCGGCAGCGATATTGCCGATTAAGGCGCCGTCGATCCTGAAGGTCCCCTGCGTGGTGATATCGCCCCTGAACTCGGAGTTGGCGCCGACGAGCGCCTCGAGCTTGTCGAAGTTCTTCTTCTTGAACATCACTTTTCCTCCTTTGCAGCCCGGGCCTCTACTATGAACTGACGGGGATTGATCGGCTTGCCTTTATGCCACACCTCATAATGGACATGCGGCCCTGTCGAATTGCCGGTAGACCCGGAATAGGCGACCGTATCGCCCCGCTTCACCCGGCTCCCGACCTTTACTGCCAGGGATTTATTATGCGCATAGAACGTTGAGTAACCGAACCCGTGCTCGATCACCACCAGGTTCCCGTTGCCGCCGCTCCAGCCTGCAAAGCTGATGACCCCTTCGGCAGTCGCCGTCACCGGCGTTCCTGAAGGGGCGGCGAGGTCGACTCCGGAATGGAACTCAGCGCCGCCCTCGCGGGGGTCCTCTCTCATCCCGTAACCGGAGGTGAGCCTGCCCTGAATCGGCAATCCCCTCGGTGTCGCCATGTAGACCGTCCGCTGCTCTTTCAGGAACTCCCTGATCTCGCTGACAGTGTTGACGCTGTTTTTGATCTGGTCCTTCAGGATATCCATATCGAGCGAGCCTGCATCCGAAGTGTTCACCTTCGGATCGAGATTCTCGAGTATCCGCTCCTTATTGCCGAACGAGAGCAGGCGGGAAAGCTCTGCCTCGGCCTTTTTCATGGCGGAGAGCGACGACTTCATCTCACTGAACTGATCGGCATAGAAGTTCAGCTTTTTCTGCATATCGTAGTACTCGACCGTGTTGATCGCTATGGTCACGACGTATCCCGTGCCGATGAGCCAGAGGAACACCGAGGCGATGATCCCGATCGAAGGGAGCTTGAGGTTGATAGTCCTCTTGCTGTCGTGAGGAATGAGCATGATCGTTACCGGTGTAAAAAGCTTTTTGAAAAGTCTTTTTATCTTATACATACCGTAACTTTTCCGATCCCCCTTTTTCGATTGAGCCTATCCGGCAGGCGTCGTACCCGTGCTGCTTCAGTAGCGAGATGGATTTGTCGGCATGCCGCTCTTCGAGAACGACAACGTACCCGATGCCCATATTGAAGGTCTTCTGCATATCCTTATCGGGGACATTCCCTATCCCTTTAATGAGCGTGAAGACCGGGGGCACCGGCCACGAGCCTTCCCGTATCACCGCCGTGACCCCATCCCGTAAAATCCTCGGGACATTGCCGACGATGCCGCCGCCCGTGATATGCGCCATGCCCTTTATCGCCACCGCGGCGCTGAGCGCGGCGACGGCCTTCACATAGATGCGCGTCGGCTTGAGCAGCTCCTCGCCGATCGTGCAGCCCAATTCGGGAAGCTGTCTCTTTATGTCATACTGTGCGACATCGAAGAAGGCCTTGCGGGCGAGCGAGTAGCCGTTGCTGTGGAGACCGCTTGATGCGATGCCGATGATGGCGTCGCCCTCCCTGATCGCCGAGCCGTCGACGACCTTGGGCCGGTCCACCACCCCGACCGCGAACCCGGCGAGGTCGTACTCGCCCTCCCCGTAGAAGCCGGGCATCTCCGCCGTCTCGCCGCCGATGAGCGCGCAGCCCGACTCCCTGCACCCCTCGGCAATGCCTTTCACTATATCTTTCGACTTGTCTGCATCGAGCCTCCCGGTCGCGAAGTAATCGAGGAAGAAGAGCGGCTCGGCGCCGAGGGTGAGGATATCGTTCACGCACATCGCCACCAGGTCGATGCCCACCGTGTCATGCTTATCCATCATGAAAGCGATCTTCAGCTTCGTGCCGACACCGTCGGTCCCGCTCACCAGTACGGGCTCCTTGTACTTGGCGATATCGAGCTTGAAGAGCGCGCCGAACGACCCGATATCCGTCAGCACCTCGGGCCTGAAGGTCTTCTTGACTATGGGAGAGATGAGGCTGACGAAACGATCCCCCTCGTCGATATCAACGCCCGCTTTCTTATAGGTCAACTCGTCCATGAGCACCTCAACCAAATAGTTTGATCGGATAAAGCAACTTTTTTGCGTACTTACGTTACCATACTGCGCCGATTAATTCCATAGGGCGTAACGGTACTTTTCACCTCGACAGCCCGCCGGTGAAGAGAGAGCCGCCGGCTTTGCGATAAGTATAAACGCTGCGCGGCTGGATATGCAGTGCGCGCTGTCACAATTATTATGCTGCAGGAGTGAGGCGCGTCGAGGAGGGGCGCGGGGCGGTCTACGAGGAGATCTTCATGCTGATGTCCACCGCCCGCGCCGAGTGGGTGAGCGCCCCGATGGAAATGATATCGACGCCTGTCCCGGCGACTTCGCGGAGGTTGTCGATAGTGATGCCGCCGGAGGCTTCGAGGAGCGCCCTGCCTCTGACGAGAGCGGCGGCTTTCTTCATGTCGGCAGCGGACATATTGTCGAGCATGATGATGTCGGCGCCGCCTTCGAGGGCTGCGTTCAGCTCATCGAAGTCCTTCACTTCGATCTCTATTTTCATAAGGTGATGCGCCTTTTTGGCGCGCTCGAGCGCCTCTTTCACCCCGCCTGCGATCGCGATATGGTTATCCTTGATAAGGATGCCGTCGAAGAGCCCGAAGCGGTGGTTCGCGCCGCCGCCGATCCTGACCCCGTACTTCTCCATGAGGCGCATGCCCGGCGTGGTCTTCCTCGTATCGACGATCCGCACACGGAGTCCGGCGACTTGCTCGATGAAAGATCTGGTCAGCGTCGCTATACCCGATATGCGCTGCAGCATGTTGAGCGCTACGCGCTCGCCGGCGAGCAGGCTCCGGGCGCTTCCGCTGATACGGGCCACCTCGGTTCCGCGGTTAACCCGCTCGCCCTCTTCCCGGAGCACGGTTATCCGGATGCCGGGGTCGACGGCATGGAATACCCTCTTGACGAAGGGCATGCCGGCGAGGACGAATTCTTCCTTCGCCTTTATGATGCCCTCGGCTTCCCTCTCTTCGGGAACGGTCAGGAGCGAGGTGATATCGCCCTGACCTATATCCTCGGCAAGGGCGAGACGGACGGTCTCGTCGATAAGATGCGAATAGTGCGGTTCGCTGTCCATGTCTCCCTATGAAAAGTATTGATATGAGTAATTGCGAGAATGAGCGAACCTGCCATGCCCTGCCATGCCCTCCCGCACGCTATCGCTTCCTGAAAAGGCTGAACAGTCCGAAGAGCCCCCCGGCCACCGCGCCGATGGCGGCTGCTGACTTCCAGTCGAGCAGGGTCGTCACATTGCCGTTTATGTTCTTCCCGATCATGAGAAGGGCGGAACTGTTGTTCGCGGTAATTTCATTCGCCACCGCGGCTCCGACGGCGGACCTGTTTACCGTCATCTCCCCTGCCGAGACCGCAGCGGTCGAAAACGAGAAATTGAGGTTCGTCGTGCTGCCGGCGGCAAGAACGCCGATACTTTGGTTCAGGGAGAGGTTCGCCCCCCGCATCAGCACCGATGCCCCTTGCGTCACCTCCACCCGTTCGCCGTCGATGCTCAGGGCTCCCACCTGCTGCAGCTCCACATGGCCGCCGTCAACGGCGCGGACCGTGCTCTGCTTGATCGTGATGAACTCCGCCTCGACCAGATCGACCTTCTTTTCTTCTATATCCATCGTCTCCTTTTCCATTTCCGCTCCCCCTCTCTCGTGGCCGGGTTACTTGATGGTTTCCAATAACGTCAGGGTCTCTTCTATCTTGCCCTTCTTGCTCACCAGGTCGTCGAACTTGGCCCTGTCCTTTTCCAGAACACTTCTCGGCGCGTTCCTGAGAAAATCCTCGTTCTGGAGCTTCCGGTTCAGGAACGACAAGGATTCGTCGACCTTCCCCATCTCCTTCCGGAGCCTGCCGACCTCGGCGCCCACATCGAGCAGCCCTTCGATCGGGATATAAATCTCCATATCCTTCTGGACCGACACGGCCGAGCCCTTGATGCGCTCCACGCCGGGACCGATGGTCACGTCTCTCGCCCTCGTCAGTTTTTTGAGCGCTGCGAGTGTGGCGGAAAGCACCTCTTCCGCCTCCTTCGAGAGGGTCCTGATAGCGACGGTGAGCTCCACCGAGGGGCTTATATTCAGCTCTCCCCGTATGCTCCTGATGCCCGTTACGGCGCCGAGCAGGTATTCCATGCTGCGCTCGGCTTCCGGGAAATCGGGCAGCTCCGCGGGATAGGCGGAGAGCATGACCGTCCCTTCATGATCGAAAACGCTCTTCCAGAGCTCTTCAGTGACGAAGGGCGTAAAGGGGTGCAGCAGCTGGAGGCTCTTTTCGAGCACGAAGTAGAGGCAGGTGACCACGGCCCTCTTCTGCTCGGTATCGTCGCCGTAGAGCACCGGCTTGCTCAGCTCGAGATACCAGTCGCAGAACTCGTGCCAGAGGAAATGGTAAAGACTGTTCGCCGCATCGTTGAAGCGGTAGCTCCGGAGGTTGCGGTCTGCCTCACGGGCCGCGGAGGCGAGCCTGCTCAGTATCCACCTGCTCGAGAGGTCGAGGTCTCTTTCGATTTCGCTGAGAGGCTGCCGGGTCCACTGCTCCTCGTTCCGGACGATGAATTTGGCCGCATTCCAGAGCTTGTTGATGAAGTGCCGGTAGCCTTCGAGCCGCTCCTCGGAGAAGCGCACATCCCTCCCCTGCGCGGCAAAGGCAGCGAGAGAGAACCGGAACGCATCAGCGCCGTACTTGTCGATCATCACGAGCGGGTCGATGACATTGCCCTTCGATTTGCTCATTTTCTGACCCTTCGCATCGCGCACGAGGGCATGGATGTAGACATCCCTGAAGGGCACGTCATCCATGAACTTGAGCCCCATCATGAGCATGCGCGCCACCCAGAAGAAGAGGATGTCGAACCCGGTCACGAGAACGCTCGTCGGATAGAAGGCGCCGAGGTCATCGGTCTCCTCGGGCCAGCCGAGGGTCGAGAAGGGCCAGAGCGCGGATGAGAACCAGGTGTCGAGCACATCGGGGTCGCGGATAAGGGCGGAGCTTCCGCAGCCCGGGCAGGCGGCGAGGTCTTCACGCCGGCAGAAGGGTTTCACCTCTTTCGAGATGCGGATTATCTTCGAACTCTTTATGATCTCGTCATGGCTGAGGCCGGATGCCCTCAGCTCGGCATAGGTTCCGCCCGTCAGGGTACGCCCGTCCCGGAGCGTCACCGGCGAATGGAAGATATGCTCGATCAGACCGGCCTGGGGCTGTCCCGCATCATTCCTGCATTCGGGGCAGTACCACACCGGTATCCGGTGTCCCCACCAGATCTGGCGCGAGATGCACCAGTCCTTGATGTCGCGCATCCAGGCATAATAGTTATTGTTCCACGAATCGGGAATGAGCTTTGTCCTGCCCTCCTCCACCGCCTTCACCGCCTCGGCAGCGAGGGGAGCGATCCTGACGTACCACTGGATGGTGAGGAGCGGCTCGATGACCGTCTTGCACCGGTAGCAGTGGCCCACGGCATGGGTGTGCTTCTTCTCCTCGTCGAGGAGCCCCGCCTCTTTGAGGTCGGCGAGGACCCGCTTTCTGCATTCGTAGCGGTCGAGCCCTTTATAGGCGTCGCCGGCTTCGGGAGCCATCCGGCCGTCTTCGGAAATGACCGTTATCGACGGGAGATGATGGCGCTTCCCCATCGCCTCGTCGTTGAAGTCGTGGGCAGGAGTGACCTTCACCGCTCCTGTGCCAAAGGCCGGGTCAACGGCAGCATCGGCGATCACCGGAATGGTCCTGCCGGTGAGCGGCAGGGCGAGCTGCTTGCCGATAACGGTCCGGTACCGCTCGTCCTCGGGATTTACGGCCACGGCCGTATCGCCGAGCATGGTCTCGGGCCTGGTCGTGGCGACCGTAAGATACCCGCTCCTGTCGGCGAGAGGATACCTGATCGAATAGAGCTTTCCGCCGATCTCCTCGTACTCCACTTCGAGATCCGAGAGCGCCGTATGGCAGCGCGGACACCAGTTGATGAGCCGGTTATCACGGTAGATCAGCCCCTCGTCGAAGAGCCGCACGAAGACCTCACGGACCGCCCTCGAGAGCCCTTCATCGAGGGTAAAGCGCTCCCGCGACCAGTCGCAGGAGGCCCCGAGCTTCTTGAGCTGGTGTATGATCCTTCCGCCGTACTCCGCCTTCCACTTCCAGACCTCTTCGATGAACTTCTCCCGGCCCACCTCCTGCCTGCTTATGCCCTTCTTCCCGAGCTCGCGCTCCACCACATTCTGGGTGGCGATACCGGCGTGGTCGGTCCCCGGGAGCCAGAGGACCTCATGCCCGAGCATCCTCTTCCAGCGCGCAAGAATATCCTGGATGGTGGCATTGAGGGCATGGCCCATATGCAGCGAGCCGGTGACGTTGGGGGGCGGGATGACGATGCTGAAAGGACCGCGCGGCGCTCCGGCTGCGGGTTTGAAATAGCCCTTGCCCTCCCAGTACTGATACCATGTATCTTCGATGTCGGCGGGATTATAGTTCTGTTTTATTTCGCCCATGTCTCTCCCTGAATGAACACTATCACTGATAGTCGATAGATTTTTGATTATACTACGAGCACGAAGAGGGGGGCAACAAGGGGATTGCGCTCCCCATCAGAGGGCCGAAGTGATCCTTTCTATCTCTTTCTTGATGATCGCTTCGGCGACTTCGGGGACGACCCTGTTGACGCTAGCCGTAATCTCGTTGCGGAGATAGGCGGAGATATCTTTCACCAGCTCCCGGGAGACCTCCTCGACAATGGCCGAGGCGATGCCGGGGAGCGCACGGTCCGCGGCATCCCTGAAGGCTGCCGAGAGGTGCGGGACCATCGAGCTGTTCAGCACCGCGGCGACCCTGCTCTCCAGAATCTCCCGCATCATGGCGGCAATGTCGTCTTTCGAAGGGACCTCGATCGGGAGCCCTGCAGTACCCGCAACGGCTCTTCCCGTTGGAGGAGCTGCTTCGGCCGATGCCGTTATAGACACCGCCGCGCTCTCTTCGGCCATCGCGGCGCTCAGTTCCTCCTCGAATCCCCTGGCGGTCTCTGCGAGCGCTACTTTCGCCTCATACTCCTCATCCCCAGTGTCGCACGCCGATTCCTGAGTCCCTGTCTCTCCTGCCGGGGCCTCCTCCTCGATAACAGGCAGCTCATCATCCCAGCGCGGCTCCTTCGACTCCGGAGCGCCGGCTTCCATGGGTCCGCCAGCTGCCGCAGCCCCCCCCTGCAGTACGTCCTCCGCTCCCCCCGTGGAGGCCTGTTCCATTTCCTGGAGCATCTGGGGCTCGGACATCTGCGGAGGAACGGCGCTGACCAGCAGCGCTTTTACCTTGCTGATGAGTTCCTGTGACTCGAAGGGTTTGATGATGAAATCATCGGCGCCGACGGTCTTCGCGTATTCCTCGTCGAAGGGCTCGAATGCCCCGGCGAGAAGAATGACCGGGATATGGACGGTCGTCATGTTGTTCTTTATCTTTTCGCAGAGCTGATACCCATTGACCTTCGGCATCTCGATATCGGCAAGGACGATATCGGGGGTGAAAGAAGCAAGCGCCTCGAGGGCCTGCTCGCCGTCGTTCACCGCTTTGATCTCGAAATTCTCGTGTACGAGAACGAGCTCTACCACTTTCTGGATGGTGAGGCTGTCGTCGGCGAGCAGCAGTTTATTGAGCATCCCTATTCTCCACGCTTGTTTCTCTCGCGTCTCTCCCGTTTCTCTTCCCCCGTTCCCCGGGGGGCAATCCTTTGCGACAATGGACAGATTTTAGAGAGATACCCTGAATTTGTCAAGATTTTTTCTTGCCGCGGTAGTCCTCTATCGCTTTCTTGAGCGCATCGGCGCCGAGGTTGGAGCAGTGCATCTTCTGCGGAGGCAGGCCGCCCAGCTCCTGGGCCACCGCCTCCTTGGATATGGCGAGCGCCTCATCGAGGGTCTTTCCCTTGACCATCTCGGTGATCATGCTGCTCACGGCAATGGCGGCGCCGCAGCCGAAGGTCCTGAACTTCGCATCGACGATACGGTCGTTCTCGACCTTTATGAAGAGCTGCATGGCATCGCCGCAGGTCGGGTTGCCCTCCATACCGACGCCGTCGGCATCCGGCATCTCCCCGACATTCCGGGGGTTCATGAAATGGTCCATCACCTTCGGTGAGTACATCGTCTGACCTCCTTTTTCTGGCTTTAAATGGCTCTCGTGCTGCCACAATCAAACAGCCGCATGGTCACCCCGTATAACAGAGGTCTCCTTTTTCACCTTCTCCCCATCCCTTTGCAAAGGGCGACATCTCCCGCAGCCGCGTAATCACCTGCGGAAACTCGGTGAGACAGTACTCTATATCCTCCCTGCTGTTGTCCTTTCCGAGGCTGAAGACGACCGACCCCTGGGCCAGGGCAGTAGGGACGCCGAGGGAGAGGAGAACAGGAGACGACTTGAGCGCCTTGGACGAGCAGGCGGAGCCGCTCGCCACGTAGATCCCCTTCATCGAGAGCATGAGGAGCATCGCCTCCCCTTCGATGAACTCGACGACAAAGCTCGCGTGGTGCGGCAGCCGCTGCTCGGGATGGCCGGTCAGATAGACATTCGGTATCTTCAGGATGCCCTCGGTCAGGGCATTACGCAGGGCCGTAACGTGCCGTATCCTGTCGTTCAGCTCCTTCCGGGCAAGCGCTGCGGCAACGCCCATGCCGACGACGGCAGGCACATTCTCGGTGCCGGCCCGTCTGCCTCCTTCCTGGATGCCGCCGTAGATGAGGGGGACGATCCTCAGTCCCTCCCTCACATAGAGGGCGCCGGCGCCCTTGGGCCCGTAGAACTGGTGGGCGGCCATGCTGAGGAGATCGACGCCCAGCTCCTTGACATCCACCGGTACAGTGCCGGTGGTCGCCACGCCGTCGGCGTGCATGATGATTTTCCGCTCCTTCGCTATAGCGGCGATCTCCTTAATGGGCTCGATCGTCCCTATCTCGCTGCTCGCATGGGTTATCGAGATGAGCACCGTCTCTTTCGTGATCGCGTTCCTTACCGTTTCGGGATCGACCACGCCCTGCTTGTCCACGGGCAGATAGGTCACCACGAAGCCGCTCTTTTCGAGGAAACGGGCGGTATTCAGGATCGAGTGGTGCTCGACCTTCGAAACGATGATGTGTTTGCCCTGGGTCTGCTTAGCGAGGGCTATGCCCCTCAGGGCGAAGTTGTTCGCCTCGGCGCCGCTGGCGGTAAACACGATTGTCGACGGTTTGGCGTTGATCAGGAAGGCGACCTCCTCACGCGCTTTCTCGATCGCATCCCGGGCATTCATCCCGAGATCGTAGACGCTCAGGGGATTGCCGAAATTCTCCTTGAAATAGGGCATCATCGCATCGAGCGCTTCCGGACGCAACGGGTTCGTCGCCACATGATCGAAATAACACTTCCTCATACCCTCTCCTCATCGAGCGATCAGCCGACCGCTATCGGCTTTCAGCTGTTTTTCTCACGTAAAACTTATAGTAATCCTCGTCCTCATCCAGGCCGATGAATTCGTTGCCCGTGCGTACGCACCATTGCGGGATATCTTCGAGTGCGCCGTCGTAATCGGTAAGGATTTCGAGCACCTGGCCCCTCTCGAGCCCCTTGATCATCTCGTCGAGCTTGAGGAGATGCATGGGACACATCATATAGACGATATCGGCGGTGACGTCTGCCTTGATTCCCTGGACGAATTTCATATCTCAGCTTAAGATACTTGAGCTTTTTTGTCAACTTTTATGCGCAGTTTTCCCACGTCGCCCGAGACAAGGTCCTTGAGCGTAATGGTCTTCAGGAAGCCCTCTATCTGCTGCCCGAGGGCTTTCCAGAGCAGATGAGTGACGCAGTTGTCGGCCCGGACACAGCCCTCATCGGGATCGAGGCACGACGTGATCGCCACCGGTCCTTCCAGCTCATCCAGGATCGCGGCGATGCTTATCTTCTCGGGCCTCTTGCTCAGGAGATAGCCGCCGCCCGGTCCCTTTACGCTCCTGACGATCTCGGCTTTCCGGAGCTTGTTCAGGATCTGCTCAAGATAGGCGACCGAAACGTCCTGACGCTCGGCGATCTCCTTGATCGTCACCGGCGTCTCCGGATACCCCTTCGCGATCTCGTACATGGCCCGGACCCCGTACTGCCCCTTTGTCGATAGCCTCAACATCAGTCTATGCTATAAAACCCTAGTGGCTTTGTCAAGTATTACGACTGTAAGGAAAGGCAACTCTCTTGTAAAAGCCTTTTACGCTCCGGTGCACCAGGCAAGGGATCGGAAAGGAAAATACCTTATCCCCCAGGAGCGCATCTCCTGGCATCGCTATTGCATCGTTATCGTGGGGGATTCTGACATGTGCCGGCCTCACATCACGGCGCGCAGGGGTTACCAATCATTGTCATCGGCCTTTTCCAGGGCTGAAAGGGGGAGATTCGTATGGGTATCGTACATCGACATCGGCAACGAGCTCTTGCATTTTGCCTGCTCGGCTTACTTCTGCTCATCCCCGCCGTCGCCTCCGCAGCATGGGACCTGACTACCGTGGACAGCGCCGTGGATGCGGACTACACCTCGGTCGCCGTCGACAAAAATAACAAAATCCACATCAGCTACTACGACACTGCAAGCGGCAATCTCAAGTACGCCACGAATGCAGCGGGCTTCTGGGCAAGCATGACCCTCGACTCAGTAGGAGACGTGGGCAGGTACACCTCCATAGCCGTGGATTCGACGAACAAGGTGCACATCAGCTATATGGATTACGGCGGAGGAAACCTCAAGTACGTCACCAACGCCTCGGGGACCTGGGTCGCCTCGGTGATCGACACGTACGGCGATACCGGATGGGGCACCTCGATCGCCATAGACAGGAACAACAAGGTGCACATCGGTTATTTCGAGATATGGTTCGGCTCCCTGAGGTATGCGACCAACGCCTCGGGCGCGTGGGCAACTGCCGACGTAGTACGCGGGAATATGCTCGAGAGAGAGAGCACGTCGATTGCGGTCGATGGAAACATCAAGGCCTATATCGTTCTGGACGGCAGCAACAGCTACTACACAAACGCCCCGGGGACCTGGACCTCGATCCCCTTCGCCGGCGGAGCATTCGATTACTACTACCCGTCGATCCGGGTGGATTCAGCCAACAAGGTGCATATCAGCTATGCAGAGCTCGACAGCAGCATGAATAACTCGTATCTCAAGTATGCAACGAATGCTTCGGGCTCCTGGGCTACAGCAATAATAGAGAGCGCACCGTATCCCGGCGTGTATTACAGCACCTCCCTGTCGCTCGACATCCACAATAAAGCCCACATTACCTATGATAAGTATATTCATGATGACTATCTTCAAGGAGGGGTGAGGTATGCCGCGAACGCTACCGGTGCGTGGGTCATCTCGGCAGTAGAGGGCGCCTTTGACTCTTTGCGTTACCCCTCGATCGCCGTTGACAAGAACGGTGCGGCGCATATCAGCCTCTCCGGCGCAGGCCTGCAGTACGCGACCAATGCCGCAACAGCCGACCTCATCATCGACAACCGCGATACGGCCACCACCTCGCGGACCGGCGCCTGGCATGTATCGAGCGGGCCGGATCCCTACGCCGCCGACTCCCTCTGGAGCAACGGCGGGTTCACCTTCAGCTGGCACTTCACTCCTCCCACTACCGGCAGCCGCGAGGTGGCGATGTGGTGGACCGCCATGCCTTCCCGGGGCAGCCGTATCCCGGTCGATATCCAGCACGCAGGAGGAACCGCGAGGGTCTATGTCAACCAGCAGGCCAACGGTGGCAAATGGAACACGCTCGGCACCTTCACCTTCCAGGCGGGGATACGCTACAAGGTGACCATTGTAGCGCAGGCATATCCTACCACTACCTGCGCCGACGCCGTAAAGGTCAGTTCTGTCACGCCAGACCTCATCATCGACAACCGTGACACTGCCAGCACCTCACGCACCGGTACCTGGTATATTTCGGGCGCTCCCGACCCGTACGGCCCGGACTCCCTCTACAGCCGCGACGGATCGACCTTCAGCTGGTATTTCAGACCAACCGAGAACGGCGAGAGGGGTGTTTCGATGTGGTGGACCCAGTGGCCCTCGCGGAGTACGACCATTCCGGTCGATATCGAGCACGCCTTCGGAACCGCACGGGTCACCATCAACCAGCTCATCAACGGAGGCACGTGGAACTTCCTCGGCAACTACCCCTTCGAGGCAGGCGGCGTTTACAAAGTCACTATCTATGCCCAGCCCGGTCCATCGAGCACCTGCGCCGATGCGGTGAAGTTCGGCCCTCCCGAGGCGATATTGCCTGCCGAGATCATCGTGGACAACCGTGACACTGCCACCACCTCGCGCACCGGCGGCTGGTCCCTATCGGGTGCGACAGACCCGTACGGCCCGGACTCCCTCTGGAGCCGCGACGGGGCTACCTTCAGCTGGTACTTCTTCGTACCGCGGAGCGATGATTACAGCCTCCAAATGTGGTGGTCGAGCTGGCCCTCCCGGGCGACGAACATCCCGGTCGACCTCGAAGACGACCGGGGAAACAGGACGAGGTTCTTCATCAACCAGCAGATCAACGGGGGACAGTGGAACACGCTCAACCAGGGCATGCTCCCTCTCTTCGCGGGCAGACAGTACAAGGTGACCATCTATGCCCAGCCCGGTCCATCGAGCACCTGCGCCGATGCGATCAGGATCAGGTAGACGACCCGGCAGCAGGAGATGAACGCTGTGTCATAAACAGCGACGCCCGCCCCTCGCGCGTCGAGAGGGCGGGCGTCGTGTTCATTACAGGGAAATGACGGCTGCTACTTCGGCTCTTCGAACTGCTCTTCCGGCTTCTTGCTCTTCAGCCGCTTGACGAGCTCCTCGTAGGATCGGGAATTGATAATGCTGTTGAATTGTTTCCGGTAATTATTGACGAGGCTCACTCCCTCGATGATCACATCGTACACTTCCCAGCCCCGCGGCGTCCGGTGGAGCCGATATTCGATAGGGATTTCGATATTCTTCTTCGTCACGATCGTTGTCCTGACGGCAGCGCGGTTCCCCTCCTGCTGCTCCCCCGTGTAGAGGACCTTCTCGTCGGTATAATCTTCGATCTTCTTGATATAGGCGCGCTCCAGGAGGTCGCTGTAGAGGGACACGAACTCCCTCTGCTCCTCGGGCATCCTCTTTTTCCAGTGGAGAGCGAGCGACCGCCGCGCCATCTCCTCGAAATCGAAGCGCTCGTCGACCGCCTTGCGGATGAGGGCCCTCCTCTCCTCGGTCCTGGCCGGACCTTTGAGGGCCTTGTCCCTGAGAATGCCGAGCACCTTATCGACCGTCTGCCGCACCTGCTCCGTCGGCTCGCCGGCATACGCCACGCTCGCCAGCAGTATCACCGTACACAGGCATACCAGCGCACCGCGTACAAGCCTCGTCCCGTTCATAATGCCTCCATTACTCATTGTGCGCATCGCCTCTCCCGTCCGCCGGATTTCACTTTTATATAACGAAGTATACTGCCTTTCGCGGGCCGCTGCTACTCCTTACACCTTGCCGTAGATATACTTCGAGATCAGGTCCTCGAAATCGACCGAGGATTCGGTCTCCCGTATCGTTCCTCCCGGCGGGATAAGCGTGTCCGAGCCGCCGGGCGTGATCTGTACGTACTTCTCTCCGATCAGCCCCTTCGTCTTGATCGAGGCGATCGCGTCATCCTGCAGCGCTATTCCCCGGTTTACTGACAACTCGAGCTGGGCCTGGTAATCCTTATTGAGGCGAATGCCCTTGACCCTCCCGATCTCGACGCCGGCTATCTCGACAGTGGCGCCGATCCTGATGCCCCCTGCCCGCTCGAAGTCGGCATATACCGTATAGCCCTGCGTACCGAGGACTTCGAGCTTGCCCATTTTTATGGATATATAGCCGAGGGCGAATAATCCTATCAGCACGAACAGGCCTGCAGCGATCTCGAGGTTGAATCTTTTCATGCTCTCCTCCGGGGTTATGGTAACGACGCTATCGGTTCATCCTTACAGGTGGTCACGAATTGCCGCACGATCGGATTCCTCGAGCTCTTGATCTCCTGCGGGGTACCGGCGGCAATAATGGTCCCCTCGTACAGCATGGCGACCTTGTCGGCGACTTCGAAGATCTCGGGAATTTCGTGGCTGATGATGACTCCCGTAAAACCGTACTTCGCATGGGTATCGATGATGAGCCGGTGTATGGAATTCAGGATGATCGGGTCGAGCCCGGTCGTCGGCTCGTCAAAGAAGATGGTGGTCGGCTCGCTGATGAGCGCCCGCGCAAGGGCGACCCTCCGCTTCATCCCGCCGCTGATCTCCGAGGGGTACTTCTCTCCTATATTCGGCAGCCCGACATCTTCCAGTGCCCGCAGCGTCCGCTCGCGGATCTCCAGCCTGCCGAGTTTCGTCTTCTCCTTCAAGGGGAACGCGACATTATCGAAGACGGTCATGGAGTCGAAGAGCGCGCTCCCCTGGAAGACGACGCCGAACTTCTCACGGACCTTGTCGAACTCTTTCTTGCCGACCTTCGTAATATCGACGCCGTCGACCAGTATCGAGCCCTTGTCGGGCATCACGAGGCCGATCAGATGCTTCATGAGAACGCTCTTGCCTCCGCCGCTCTGCCCGATGATGGCCATGACTTCTTTATCGTTGATGGTCAAGTCGATGCCCCTCAGGACTTTCTGACCATGGAATGATTTTTCGAGATTTATTACTTTAATCATACCGCCGCTCTCCTAGAGCAATACCGAACCGAGGAAATAGTCCCATATCAATATCAATATCGATGCCATGACGACCGCTTCGGTCGTCGCCTTGCTGACGCCCTCGGCGCCGTATCCCGTATCGTCGGTATGGAACCCCTTGTAGCAGGCGACCCAGGTCACGATGATCCCGAAGCTTACCGACTTATAGATGCCCTGCCGTATATCGTCCATCCCGATGAAGAGCTCCATCTGGGAGAAGTAGGTGCCCGAGCTCATGCCGAGGAGCTCCACCCCGACAAGATACCCTCCGTAGATGCCGACGAAGTCGAAGACGGCAGCGAGCAGCGGGAACGTGATGATACCGGCGACGATATTCGGCACGCTCAGGTACCTGAGGGGGTTGAGCGCCATCGTCGTGAATACGTCTATCTGTTCGGATATCTTCATGATGCCTATCTCGGCCGTAAGCGCAGATCCTGCCCGTCCCGTGACCATGAGAGCGGACAGCACCGGCCCCAGCTCCCTGATGAGGCTCAGCGCCACGGCGGGCCCGAGGAGCGCGTCGGAGCCGAACTTTCTCAAGGTATAAAAGAGCTGTATGGCGAGGACCATGCCGGTAAAGGCGCCGGTGAGGAGGATCACCACCAGGGACTTTGTGCCGAGAAAGCGGATCTGCCGCAGGAGCAGGTTGAACTTGAACGGCGGCACGACGATGAGGGTAAAGGACTCGACGAGAAACGTGAACATGCTTCCCATCATCCGTACCGTCGAAAGTGCCCGCGCACCCACTGATCTGATGAAGTGTTCCATTATTCGAAGCAACAAATGCTCATCTCATTATCGTACATATCGCTTTTTTCATTACTCCTGACGGGGTGCATTGCTATGCCGCCGGTGTTGCGCCGTTAATTGTAGTCCATTTATCACCACAAGTGCAACGCCACATGCATAACGCGGCGGGAGGGACCTTACCGATTGCTGCTTTTGATGACTATGGTGTCGCTCAGCTCGACAAGCCCCTTGGCGACAAGACGTGCTACTTCGGGGAGAATGGCAGCGATCTTCTCTTCCGTATCCACCACCTCTATCTTCAGGGGCAGGCTCGTCGAGAGCTCGAGGAGCTTCGACGTGTGGAAGACGCCGTCGCCTCCGTATCCCGCAACACCCCTGAAGACACTCACTCCCGCAATCCTGCTTTTGTAAAAGAGATCGATCAGCACCTCGTAGACCGGCCGGCTCCCGTGCCGGTCCGTTTCATCAACGTAGATCGAGAGTTTTTTCCCGGGTCCCTGCCGTACCATGCGAAGCTCCTATACCGCTCGTGCGATGAGCTCTCCTGCCTTCAGGGCAGCAAAGCCGGCGACGACGCTGCAGGCAACGTTCAGTGCAGCGATCAGCCATTCCCCGTCCTTGATCAGCATCCCCGTCTCGTATTCGAAGGTCGAGAAGGTCGTATACGCTCCGAGGAAACCGACCGAGAGCAGCAGCCGCCACTGCGGATTCACCATGAAGCGTTCGAGGGAGACCGCCATGAGGAGACCGATAAGGAAGCTCCCGCTCACATTAACGACGAAGGTGCCCAGGGGAAAGGTCCTCCCCCACTTCTGGCCTACCCAGAGGGCGACAGCATACCGCGCTGCAGCACCGAAAAAGCCCCCTATGCCGACGATGAGAAAGTTCCGCATGCCCCTCCCTGCGACTCCACAGCCGTGTATGCGCCTTGTATAAATCGGCATATTATGGGCTATTCTCCGCCTTTACATCAAGCCTCACGTCACTGCCGCTGCCTCCCCGATGGCCCCGTCTCCTTTTGAGCCTGAACCCGAAGGTCGAGAGCGCAGCATTGATTCCTGCCCCGACCGCCCCTTGATAGATGAAATCCGCGCCCGAATGGTGCACCGCATGCTCGGGATGGCGTGTTGCATAGGCGCCGCCGAGCACAACCGGCAGGTCGCCCAACTGCTCTCTGACCAGCGCGGCCGCCCTCCGTATGCCGGGATACCAGCAGCTCATGAGCGGGGCGATGAAGACGAGGTCGACCGGTGCAGCAGCGGCAACCCGGCCTCTGAACTCCTCACTGCTGATGCCGCAGCACCGGCGGGTCCGGGAGGCGATGTCCTGCACTGCGGCCCCTCCTGCCCTGAAACGCCCTGCCCCGAAATGATTCATCTCGTATGCAGCGGTGCAATCGATGCAAGAGAGCGCGACCTCATAGGCGCTGAGGTACTCGGCGACCTTGAACAGCCCGGGAGGCGACGCCCCTGCGCTACCAGCAGTGAAATCATCGATCCACGGATTGATGAGAAGTATCGTAAGGTGCATCGGTACCTGCTCTCCGGATTGCATGGTTGCCGGCTGTGCCGATATAGTATAAGGATACCAGTTTCAGACAGGGGTGCGCCAGCCATGGGATACTACGAATTCACCATCACCGTTGCCGATGCCTCCCGGGATGCGCTCATGCAGGGCGTTCATGCCATCGGATGCCTCGGCATCGTGGAGCGCGAGGGAGGCCTGGTCGTCTACTTCTCCGACACCCTCGGCATCGACAGGATCAGGAAAGAGCTCGATTCGTTCATCGCTGTTCTCGGAGCATCGGGGCTCGATCCTGCGGTTACGTATACCTGCATCTTCCTTTCGGAACGCGACTGGAACGAGTCGTGGAAGAAGAAATTCCGGCCCATCGATGTGGGAGACCGCTTTTCCATACTCCCGCCCTGGGAGCAGGGCGTAGCCGGCAGGGTCACTATCATCATCGACCCCGGCATGGCCTTCGGCACCGGCCACCACGAGACGACCAGGACCTGCCTGCTCTACATCGACCGCTTTTCGAAGCAGGTGCGGAAGGGACGCTTTCTCGATGTCGGCACCGGCACCGGCATTCTCGCCATCGCCGCCTCGCTCCTCGGGTTCGGGCAGGTCGTCGGCGTCGACATCGATCCCCTCGCCGTTGATGCGGCGGAGCGGAACGTCCGCCTGAATCAGGCGGCCAATGTGCTCATCAAAGAGGGCAGCATCGACAGCGTTGAGGGGACGTATGATTTTATCGCGGCGAATCTCCTCTCCGAGATATTGATACGCCTCGCCCCTGATCTGTCCGTACGCCTGGAGCCCGGCAGCATCGCCATGCTCTCGGGCATGATTGCAGGACAGGAGGAAGAGGTGAAGGCGGTCATGGAGCGGCAGGGGCTGAAGACTGTCGAAACGTTCGTCGACGGTCGGTGGGTGACCGTGATCATGACAAAATAGCCGCTGGATTCAGCAGCCCGTCATCCTGCCGCAGCTCCCCTCCTCGATATCTCCCTTCGCCCCCGTGCCCCCGCCGGCCTCAAGGGCATCACAGCCCCTTCCCGGCGGCAGCGATCACCACACGGTTAAAGAAGTCGTTCTATTATTTCGATAATAGTATAGATAAAGCTCAAAGGAGCAGGATACCGGGGTGCAGGAGTGCCTTTCGGGAAGCTGTTCGGTACGTGGGACATACGGTTATGCGTTAACACGTAAGGGGGCGAAGGGTAATGCGGCTTCTGTATCCGCGCAAGGAATCACTACTGCCTGTACTGTGTCTCCTCCCGGCACTGCTTCTGTGCTGGCAGGCTCCCACGCAGGCCGGCGAGAGCGGGACCGGAGAACGGCCGTCAGCTCCAGCGGTCCACGAATATACTTTCGGAATCTTTCCCTATCTCCCGCTGGTAAAACTCGAAGGCACCTTTGCTCCCCTGGCCCTTGAGCTGAGCAAGGCCCTGGGGCGAGCGGTTCACTACAGCAGTGCCGCGACGTTCGAGAAGTTCTCCTGCCGCTTGAAAGATGCGGAGTTCGATATAGCCTATATTCAGCCTTTCGATTATGTTCGGATCGCCGCGCCTGCGGGATACCTCCCGGTCGCCAAGCGGCGGACGCCCCTGTTCGCTCTCTTTGTCGTGAAGAGAGAGAACGCTTTCAAGGGGCTGCACGACCTGAAGGGAGCGACCGTCGTCTTCCCGCCCGAAGAATCGGCCATGTCGTATCTGGGCAAGGCCGCGCTCATCGAGAACGGCCTCCGGCCCGAGCGGGACATGACCGTGCGGTATGCGAAAGAGCACCACTCGTGTCTCCAGCAGGTGGCAGTCGGGGAGGCTGCTGCGTGCGTGACGAGCGAGGCGTCGCTGCGCGCTTTCGACAGGGCGTTGCAGGAAAAGCTCCGGGTCCTGGAGAAGACACCGGACATCCCTCCGGTGCTCTTCGTCGTCCACAAGCGGGTACCGCCGAAAGACCGGAAGGCGATCAAACAGACGCTGCTGAAAACGACCCTCTCGGGGGTTGCTCCTGAGCTGCGGGCTCCGCTCGCTGCCGACGGCGCCAAGCCCTTTATCGCCGCCGCCGCTGCTGATTATGAAGTCGTCCGCCGCTACGCTGAGGTCATTGCGCAGGAACAATGAGCAGGATATCCCTAAGGTACCGCATCGCTCTCACCATCTTTCTCCTCGAGCTCGTCATGATCGGCCTTGTCTTATGGCAGACGCAGAGGGCCTATACCGAGGCGAGCCAGCGGCACTTCAGGGCGCAAGAGGATATCGTCCTTTCCATTCTCGGCGACCTGGGCCGCTTCGCCCTCATTACGAGAGACTACGGAGAGCTCCAGCCCTATGTGGACCAGGTGCTCAGGGATCCCAACGTGGTGAGCGTCATCGTCGCCGACCGGAGGGGCACCGTTGTCGTGAGCACCGACACCGCACTCATCGGCCAGCCCCTCAAGCAGCTCCATAATCATGAGAATACCTACTGGCGCTTCCGCACCTTCGCGAGCGCTGCCGGCCCCCTGGGGCTCATCGCCATAGAATTCTCCAATAAGCCCCTCCTGCAGGCCTACCGGGAGTCGCAAAGGCGCGGCATTCTCATCGCGTCCCTCAGCATGGCCCTTATCGCCCTGGTCGGCGTCGCCCTCGGCTTCATGCTGACGCGCCGTCTCGGAAAGCTCAAAGAGGCGTCGAAGCGCGTCGCCGAAGGCGACCTGGACGTAGCCGTCGACATCTCGGGAAGCGACGAGATTGCTGATCTCGGCGCTTCGTTTGCGGCCATGACCACCAAGGTCAGGACCGCCATAGGCGAGGTGAAGGAGAGAGAGGAGCTCATCACGAGCATTCTCCAGAGTATCGACGAAGGGTTCGTCGTGATCGACCGCGATTACCGGATCAGGCTGGCAAACAAGGCGTACTGCGATCGGGCCGGGATACCCCTCGAAGAGATTATTGGAAAGCACTGCTACCTGATATCCCGTCGCAACGATGCCCCTTGCCATCTCGCGGGAGAGACCTGTGTCGTAAACCAGACCTTCGAGACGGGGAGACCGCATTCCGCGGTCCACACGTACTGCAACACGGACGGGAGCCCCGTCTCGATCGAGACGAAATCGTATCCCCTGTTCGACGCTGGCGGCGGGGTCCGTTCGGTCATCGAGATCGAGATCGACATTACCGAGAAGAGAAAGCTCGAGGAGCAGCTGCGGCAGTCGCAGAAGATGGAAGCGGTCGGTACGCTGGCGGGGGGCGTCGCCCACGACTTCAACAATATTCTTACCGCGATAATAGGGTATGGCAGTCTCATGAAGGCAAACCTGTCCGATGGGGGGGAAAATACCTCCTACCTCGACCAGATGCTCGGCTCGGCGGAACGGGCCGCCCACCTCACCCAGAGCCTCCTCGCCTTCAGCAGGAAACAGGTGATGGACCTCAGCCCCGTAGACCTGAACAACGTGGTGCGAAGAATCGATACGCTCCTGCACCGGATAATCGGCGAGGACATAGAAATAAAGACGGCGACGAGCGACGAGCCCCTGATGGTGCTCGCCGACAGCGGACAGCTCGAGCAGGTGGTGGTCAACCTGGCGACGAACGCCCGTGATGCGATGCCGGACGGCGGTTCGCTCACCATCCAGACGGCAGCCGTCGAGATCGGAACGGGTACGTCGCAGCACCGGCTCTTCGGCAGGTCGGGAAGGCACGCGATGCTCGCCGTAACCGACACCGGCAGCGGCATGGACGACAGGACGCAGGCAAAAATCTTCGAACCCTTTTTTACCACCAAAGAGGTCGGCAAAGGCACCGGGCTCGGCCTCGCCATCGTCTACGGGATCGTCAAGCAGCACAACGGCAGCATCCATGTCTACAGCGAGCCCGGGAAAGGGACGACGTTCAGGATATATGTTCCTCTCATCCCCTCGCCCGCAGCGGACGAACCGGCGGCCCCGGCGCCGCCACCCCCCGGCGGGACCGAGACTGTCCTCGTGGCTGAAGACGATACGGTCGTACGAGAGGTCATAAGAATAGCGCTCGAACAGGCGGGATACACGGTCATCGAAGCCGGTGACGGAGAGGAGGCGCTCGAAAAATTCTTGGAACACCGGGACGAGATACGGGTCCTGCTCTCGGATGTGATCATGCCGAAGATGAACGGGAAGGAGCTGTACGAAGCGATCAGGGAGAGAGCCCCCGGCATAAAAGCCCTCTTTGTGAGCGGGTATACATCGGAGGTGCTCACCAGGAAGGGGGTCCTCGAAGAGGGAGGCTGCTTCATCTCGAAGCCGGTTACTCCCGAGGCCTTACTGAGAAAGCTCCGGGAAGTCCTGGACCAGTGAGCTAGACATTGAACCTGAAGTTGATGATATCTCCGTCTTTCACCTCATAGGTCTTGCCTTCGAGCCGCAGATGGCCCTTATCCCTTGCTGCCGCCATCGAGCCGGCGGCGATGAAATCGGTATACCCTATCACTTCGGCGCGTATGAACCCGCGCTCGATATCGGAATGAATCTTTCCCGCCGCCTTCTGGGCGGTGGCGCCCCTGGTGACGGTCCATGCCCTCACCTCGTCCTCTCCGGTGGTAAGGAACGAGATGAGGCCGAGCAGGTCATAGCTCACCCGTATCAGTTTATTGAGTGCAGGCTCCTCGATGCCGAGGTCCTCGAGAAAGGCGCCCGCCTCTTCCGGCGAGAGTTGGGCGATCTCCATTTCTATCTTTCCGCACAGGGACACCACCTTCGTCGTATCGGCAATGCCCTTGTCGCCGATATACCGCTCGATCCCGCGCTGGAGCGCCTTCTCCTTGTCGGTGTTGAGGTCGCTCTCCCCGAGGTTGACCAGGATGACCTCCGGCTTGGTCGAGACGAACTGGAGGGGCCGCATCAGTTTCTGCTCCTCTTCATCGAAAGAGACGTTTCTCAGCGGGATCTCCCGCTCGAGCGCGGCCTTGCACTTCAGGAGAAGCTTCTTCTCCGCCTCGCTGGGCTTCTTTCCTTTACGCGCTCCCTCTTCGATGCGTTCGAGCCGCTTCTCGACGAATTCGAGGTCTCCGAAGACGAGCTCCATCTCGAGCGTCTCGATATCGCGCAGCGGCTCGACACTGTTCAGGGGATGGGAAACCGCATCGTCCTCGAAGGCGCGTACCACATGGACAATGGCATCCACATCCTTGATGAGATCGAAGACCTTCCGGTTCTGCGCCATATCGCCCTTGGTGAGTCCGATGAAGTCGACGTATTCCACAGTCGCATAGGTTATCTTCTTGGGACGGTATATCTCGGCGAGCTTGTCGATGCGCGGATCGGGCACCTTCACCACACCGTAATGCGGCTCGCCGCTCACGGTGGCATAGACGGTCGTCTCGAGGTTCTGTCCGGTGAGGGCGTTGAATACCGTCGTCTTGCCGGAATTCGAGAGCCCGATGATCGCTAATTTCACTCTTCCTCCCCGGACAGCTTCGTCGAGCACTTTATGGCATCGAAGGCGAAGAGGATCCGCTTCTCTCTCTCGGCCCGCTCGGCGGGGTACGGGGTGAACACCGTCTCCCTCACGATGCGCTCCGCATCCTCCCTCGAGGGGATAGCCTCCATGCCCTCGCCGACCGGCGCGCCCGTTACTGCATCCAGGACCCTCGCCGCCTCGGAATCGGTCACGACGGCAAGGGGTATCTGGCAGGGCTCGACAACGCGGCAGAACGCCACGGCATGCCGCTCCCACGACTCCATAGAGCTCATGACGCATTTGACGACCATGAAGCGCCGGCCGTTATGCTTGAGCACGAAGTCGGCGGTAACACAGAACGAGCCGTCGGGGAGCTCTATCGTGAACTCCTTGTTCGCTTCGATGTCATCGAGGGAATAGCCCTTCTGCACGGTGAGGAGCTCCGCGACCCGCCGCTGCACCTGCGTGAGCTGCGCCTGAACGAAATAATCCTCCATAGCCGCTCGCTGCGCTAAGAGCTTCTGCCGGTCCTCGGGGCTCTCCGGGACCTTCCCCAAAAAAATGTATTCCGACATGGGCCTCTTCCAACCGCTCTTCGTTGCGGTTCGGCTAAAAATAAAGGCAGAGGAAGGGGTCTATGACCGCCTCCCCTGCCTTGCATGATGCAATTATCCTTTTATTCCCTCTTTGAGGAGCAGCGCATACTTGGGATGTTCGAAAGGGTGCATGGTCGGGAACTTGGCGAAGAGCCATCCCTTGAAGACGCTCTTGCCGCCCTCGAACACCTCGACTCTCACCGCAGGGTTGTTGGCCTCAGCGCTCCCGGACGTCAGGGTCGCGCCGTCCATCCGGAAGTCGGGAAGGAACTCTCCGACCTTGATCTTGAGATTGGTATTCGGCACGGCGTACTCGGAACCGATCGCCACGGCGAACTCATTCGCCTTCTTCGTGGTCTTGTCCTCGAGCACCAGCTTGACCTTGCTCCACCTTCCCTTCACGGAATCAGGAACGACAATCTTTTTCTCGACCTTCGGCCCCGCGTTCCCATGGGGCGGCATCATCGGCTGCTCGCCCATCGGGGCCTGCATCGGTTCCTGGACCGGTCCTGCCATGGGCGGCATAGGCGCCTTCGGCACCGGCTGTTCTTCTTTCTTCTTACATCCCGCAGCAAACGCTGCCAGCATAAGACCGGACATCACAAAAGCCGTAACCCTTCTCATCAACGTGTACCCTCCAACGTGTATGGTTTCATGGCGGAGAGGCAGGGATTCGAACCCTGGGTGGGGTGTTACCCCCACAACCGCTTAGCAGGCGGCTGCCTTCGACCTACTCGGCCACCTCTCCAGGTCATTCAGTCTTTTATCTTATCAACTCGAACGCCCAATTGTAAAGTAATGGTAATCGTCGGGAAAGGGGCGGTCCGGGAGAAATACGCTGCGCACACGACCTGCGGTATAATCAGAGGATGACCGTTCTGGATACGATGAAGCAGACCGTAGAGAAGTACGCGATGCTCTCCCGCGGAGACCGCGTGCTCGTGGCCCTCTCCGGGGGGCCCGATTCGGTCTGCCTGCTCGCGCTCCTCGCCCGGATCGGAGCGGAGTACGGCATCGAGCTCTCCGCCGCCTATATCGATCACGGTCTGCGTCCCGGCGAGACCCCGCGGGAGATCGCCTTTTGTGCAGAGCTCTGCACTGCGCTGAAGATTCCTTTCTTCACGCGCCCGGTCGATGTCCGGGCCTATGCGAAAGAGAGGGGCATCAACAAACAGGAGGCAGCCCGGGAACTCCGGTATGCCGCCCTCGACGGGATCGCCCTCGAACACCGGAGCAGCACGATCGCCCTCGGGCATACTGCCGACGACCAGGTCGAGACCGTGGTGATGCGGCTCATCAGGGGCGCAGGTCCTTCGGGGCTCGCGGGTATCCCGCCGAAGAGAGGACATTTCGTACGCCCCCTCATCGAGGTCGAACGGGACGAGATCGAACGGTTCCTGGCCTCCGAGGGCATAGGGTTTGTCGTGGACTCCTCCAATCTCGCTCCGGATTACCTGCGCAACAGGCTGCGGCAGGAGTTGGTCCCCTTCTTCAAGAAAGTGAACCCCGATGTCGCCGGGACCATTGCCAGGACGGCCGATATATTCAGGGAGGAAGAGCGCTATTTCGAGGTCCTGGTCACCAAGACCCTCATGCGGCTCATCAGCAGGAAAAGCGACGCCGCTATAGAATTGTTCCTCCTGCCGATGGAAGCGATGGAGAAGGTGCTCATGCGCCGGGTGCTGCGGCGGGCCATCGATGAGACCAGGGGGCTCCGCGGCATCGGCCTGGTCCATATCGAAGAGATAATGTCCCTGATAAAGACCGGGGCATCCGGCGCCCGGATATATCTGCCCCATGGGATAAGAGTTGTCAAAGGCTATTCGACGCTGCTCATCACTGCGGAGAGACCGGTGAAACTGCCTGAATATGTGCTGCAGAGCCCCGGCGAGACGGTCCTGCCCGGCGAGATGATCCTGAAGGAGGCGGCCCTCGTGGTCAGGAGCATCGAGGTCGCCCCCCGGGAAATCCCCGTCGATTACGGGGACGACAGGCGCGTTGCATACCTGGATGCCGGCAAGCTGGCGCCGCCGCTCACCATACGCTCGCGGAGGCCCGGCGACTTCTTTTACCCCCTCGGCCTCGGCAATCGGAAAAAGCTCCAGGATTTCTTCGTGGACGAGAAAATCCCCCGCGACGCCAGGGACAGCGTCCCCCTGCTGGTAAGCGGCGGAGCTATCGCATGGGTGATGGGCTGCCGTATCGACGACCGCTTCAGGATTGATAAAACGACGACAAGAGTTTTAAAATTCGAAATACAACCGCTGAAGTCTTAAATGCCTGAACGTCTAAAAGGAGGAACATTCATGCAGTACGACTATCGCACAACAGGTCACTGTTCCGGCGCACCGGCGAGGAGGCTGCTCGAGCTCGTGGTGCTCCTGCTTTCATTAAGTCTCCTTGCACCGGCAGCTGCCGATGCGGCACTCTCCGATAAAGAGGCGACCGAAGTACTGACAAAGTTCGGTGATGCGCTTTCGCGGGTCGCCGAGCGGGTGAAGCCGGCTGTCGTCAACATCTCGACCACGAGGACGGTCAAGGCGCCCCGGCACCCGTTCTTCGAGGACCCCATGTTCCGCCGTTTCTTCGGCGACGGTATGCAAAATCCCCAGAGCAGGAAGGTCGCCAGCCTCGGGTCCGGCGTGATCGCGACCGCGAACGGCTATATCGTGACGAATAATCATGTCATCGACGGCGCCGAGGATATCCTCGTCAAGCTCGCCGACAACCGCGAGTACAAGGGCAAAGTGGTGGGGCTCGATTCGAAAACGGATGTCGCCGTCATAAAAATAGAAGAGAAGGACCTGCCGACCATTCCCTGGGGTGATTCCGATAAGCTGCGGGTCGGCGAGATGGTCCTCGCCGTAGGGAACCCCTACAGCCTGAGCCAGACCGTCACCATGGGCATCATCAGTGCGCTCGGCAGGGCGGGCTTCGGCATCACCGACTATGAGGATTTCATTCAGACCGATGCAGCGATCAATCCGGGCAACTCCGGCGGCGCGCTCGTCAGTGTCAGGGGAGAGGTCATCGGCGTCAATACCGCCATATTCAGCACCACCGGCGGCTACCAGGGGGTAGGCTTCGCGATCCCCTCCAACATGGTGAAGAGCATCATGGAGAGCATCATCAGCCAGGGCAAGGTCGTCCGCGGCTGGCTCGGCGTACAGATACAGCCCCTTACCCCCGAGCTGTCGAAGCAGTTCAAGCTGAAGGACGAGAAGGGAGTGCTCCTCGTCGATGTCGTCGAAGGCGGTCCTGCTGAAAAGGGCGGATTGAAGCGGGGCGACGTGGTGGTGGAGTACGACGGCAAAAAGATCACCGATCCTTTCCACTTCAAGAACATGGTCGCTGCTACGAAGCCGGGGAGCACCGTGCAGGTAAAAATTGTCCGGAACGGCGCGCCGGTCACGCTGCCGGTTGCGATCGGCGAGCTCCCGGTCGAGCCCCAGCTCGCCGCGACCGCCGAGGCCGATAATGCGCTGAAAGGCGTGTCGGTCCTCGAGCTCACCCCCGACCTCCTGCAGAAATTGAACATCGCCAGGAAGATAAACGGCGTTGTCGTCAACGGCATCGATGACGAGAGCCCGGCGCTCGGCACGCTGAACAAAGGTGATATCATACTCGAAGTGAACCGGCAGCCGGTACCCACCATGAAGGAGTACCGGACGGTCGTCTCGGCCCTCGAAAAGAATCAGGACGTGCTGCTCCTGATGATACGCGGGGGTGTAACGCAATACATCACGGTGCCGGGCTCGAAAAAGTAGCGGTCAGTCCTTCAGGAGCCGCACCATCACTTCAGAGCTCAGGACGAGCCCCTGGCGGGTAAGCCTGAGGCGGTGGCCGGAGAGCTCGACGAGGCCGCGGAGGAGCAATTCTTCCGCGGCCTCGTCATTAACGAGGGCCTCTCCTCCGGGGACCTCCCCCGGATCGATTCCCTCTGTCTTTCGCAGGCCGAGGAATATCCATTCCTTGAAAGCATCGCTTTCGCTGATAGCCGTTTCCTCTGCGACGGGAAGTTCATCATGGTCGAGCCGGTTGATATAGGCGTGTACATCCGCTGCATTCGCCGTTCTCCTGCCCTGAGCGAACGAGTGGGCGCCGGCGCCGATGCCGAGATAGGTCCCCCTGTTCCAGTAATTGAGATTATGGAAGCACTGCCGTCCCGGTCTGGCGAAATTCGATATCTCGTAGTGAAAGTATCCCGCTGCCCCGAACGCGTCGAGGGCGTCGTAATACATGGCCGTTATCTCCTCCTCGCCGGGCATGACAAGACTGCCTTTTTCGAGGCTCGCAAAGAGCGGGGTGTTCTTCTCCGGCGTGAGCTCGTACGCAGAGATATGCTCGGGCTCCAGCGCGATGATACGCGCAACGGTCTGCATCCACTGCGCCCTGTTCTGCCCTGGTATGCCGTATATCAGGTCGAGCGATACATTATCGAACCCGGCGGCCCGCGCAGCATCGACAGCCCGATAGCCCGCCTCTGCAGTGTGGCGCCTCCCGAGCACCTCGAGCTCGCGCTGATCCATTGACTGCACCCCGATGCTCAGCCTGTTGATGCCCGCTCCCCGGAACAGCCGGAGGCTTTCGGCCGTAACCGTACCGGGATTCGCTTCGATCGTAATCTCTGCCTCCCGGTCCACTCCGTAATGGACATCGAGGGCATTCAGCACTCGCTCGATATCCGCGGCTCTCAGCAGGGAGGGGGTCCCGCCCCCGAGGTAGACAGTTCTGAGACCTCGGGCATCGTTCCCCCTCAGCCGTATCTCCCTCATAAGGGCATCGACGTAGGAGCGCGCCTCCTCCCCGGAAGAAGCGCCCGGCAAAGGAATAGAATAGAAATCGCAGTAGGCGCATTTCCTTATGCAGAAGGGGATATGAATATAGAGGTTATGGACCATTGGTGAAGTTGCTCTTTATCTATTATAATTGAATTATTTGGAACGAACACAGGGGGACAGCTTGCATGAGAAAAACAGTTGCGTACTTCGAGAAGCCGGGGAAAGAGAACACCGGGGAGTGTCTCCGGATCGTACAGGAGGAGATCGTCGCTTCGGCGTACAAACACCTCGTCGTTGCATCGACCTGGGGCGATACGGGGCTGCTCTTTGCCGAAGCAATGAAAGCGTCAGGCATCAATCTCATCGTGGTCACCCACTCCGCCGGGTTCAAAGAGCCGAACACCATCGAGATGTCCGCCGAGACGAGGCGCGCGATCGAGGCAGCCGGCGCCAGGGTCTATACCGGCACGATGATCACCCACTCCCTCGAGACATCCTTCGCCTCGAAATTCAACGGCCTCTACCCTACTCTCATGGTGGCCCAGACGCTGCGGCGCTTCGGCGAGGGGGCGAAGGTCTGCTGCGAGATTATCATGATGGCGGTCGATGCAGGACTCGTCCCCGAGGCCGAGGAGGTCCTTGCCGTGGCAGGCACCGGCAGAGGCGCCGATACCGTGCTGGCGATAAGGTCAGCGGCCTCGAAACGCTTCCTCGACTTGAAGGTGCTCGAGATCCTGGCGAAACCGAGATAACGTCAATCGCGTTATCGCGTTTGTCGCGTTTATCGCGTACAGCGTTGAGCGTTATAGAGCAAAGAGACATTACTTCAACGCTATAACGCTATAACGCTATGAACGCTATAACGCTATAAACGCTATAACGCGATTGACGCTATAGACGCGATACCGCGTTGAGATATCCTTCGATCATGATATCCTCCCCTACCCGCTTTACGTTCACATCGCGGAGCTGGAACGCCTCTTCGAGGCGCTGGAACTCCTTGCCGCCGATGGCGGGAATCGAATCCCTGCCCCCGATGATCTTAGGGGCAATAAAGAGGACGATCCTGTCGACGATGCCGTCCCGGAGGGCGTAGGCATTGAGCGAGGAGCCTCCTTCGATCATCACCGACGTAATGCTGCGCTCGCCGAGCTTCCGCATCAGCCAGTTGAGATCGGCCCTCTCCCCCTTATACTCCAGGATCTCGACACATCTATCGGTAAGGGCCTTTGCTTTCCGGGCTTTTGTCTCCGACTCCGCCTCTCCGGTCACGATGAGCGTCTGCGGCGGGACCGAGCAGACGTGGTAGTCGGGCGGCGTCTCGAGATGGGGGTCGATGATGACCCGCAGAGGGTGCTTCGCGTCCCTTCCGTCGCCCTTGATCCCCTGCCCGAGCCTGGCGGTGAACTGCGGGTTGTCGGCCCGTACCGTACCGATGGCGCTGAGGAGAGCGTCCGCTTCGCTTCGCATGCGATGGACGATCTTCCGGGCCTGCTCGCCGGTGATCCACTTCGACTGCCCCTCGGGGGTCGCGATCCTGCCGTCGAGGGTCATGGCGATTTTGAGGGTAACAAAAGGCGTGCGCGTGGTGATGAATTTAATGTAGGCCTCGTTCAGCCGCCTCGCCTCATTCTCGAGAACGCCGTGCACGACCTCGATGCCCTGGCGTTCCAACTCCTCGACCCCCTTCCCGGCGACCTTGGGATTGGGGTCGCGCATGGCGACGACCACCTTTTTAATACCTGAACTGATGATCGCCTTGGTGCAGGGCGGCGTACGCTTGTCGAGGTGGCAGCAGGGCTCGAGCGTTACATAGAGAGTAGCGTTCTTCGCCCTCTCTTTCGCCTGGAGGATGGCGAGCGCTTCTGCATGGAGCTCGCCGGGCCGCTTGTGGTAGTCTTCGGCAATGATCCTGCCGTTCTTGACGACCACCGCCCCGACCATCGGGTTGGGACTCGTCATGCCGCGCGCCTTAGCCGCGAGCCGGAGAGCGCGCTTCATAAACGATACGTCTCTATCGGTAGTTTTCATGCCGCTTTCTTGCTCGATTGTTTCTCCTGCAAAAGATCATGCGGGGCATTCGCCATGCTGCGCACACATGGGTGTACATCGCGGTTCTGTCGAAAAAAGAGCCTTAGTGCGTTTTCCACCTTTTCGGGCGCCATTGTGCGCTCTAGATATTGCTGGAACTCTGGAAGTGTCTCTCTGGCTGTGTCAGACAACTTTGCCATACTATCCGCTATCGCTTTCTGTCCATATTACCACAAACCGCGAACTATAATAAACTTGTACCCACTGATTTAAATGGCTTTATCGTCCTTTCAAAAAAAGATGAATGTGTTATAGTGGAGCCAACGAAGGAAAAACAGTAATTGTTAAACCACAAATAAATATGAAATATATTATTATCATACTCTGTCTACTGTGCGGCTCTCTCGCAAATGCGCAGGATTGTCAAAATATCAAAGATTCAGGCGACGGCATTCCAGCACCATATTTCCGCCATAAATGCGAAGGCGAAAAGGCATTGAAAGCCAAACAGTATGATAAGGCAGTAGCTGAATTTAAACAGGCATTATCAATTAAATTTCACGAATCTCCAAATTATGAATTAAATGTTGATCTCGCGAAAACCTTGTGCAAACTTGGCAGGAAAGATGAAGCTAAGAGAATTATTCGAGAGTTTAACTGCATGGCTGCAGTCGACTTGGGGGAATTAGAATGTTATGACAAAGAAGGGAAGCCTAGTTCAAAATTAACACAAAAATGCTTTGATGAAATGTGTATCATAGCACTTGGGCTCACGCCTGAAGGTAAAGCTAATTTGCTGAAGCGAAGAGAAAGGATGAAGCAAATCGAAATCGAATGCAAATAGGCTTAACATGTCACTTCATGGGATCGGCGGGAAACGGCCCCGCCTCCTCATGAGCTCAAGCGTTCGGCAGCAGTGATAAAAAAGGATAAATTAAAATGATTATTGAAAAGTCATTCAGTTTCTCGCTCACAAAAGCAAATATAAAAGACAAGTCTGTAAATGGTAAACTTTACGGCTCTGATGATATTGCGATTATCTTTTCCAACATGGATACAAATGAGCAGAATGAATGGAATCCAATTATTAGTGATCTAATCTCTGATAGATACATGGGGTTAACATATGACTATCCAGAGCATATGGATGACCAATCAGAAGTTCTTGAAGAGGTTATTTCATTTGCTCGTGGTTCGGGTGCAAAGAAGATCGTTCTTGTTGGTGCAAGCAGAGGTGGAGTTGCTTCAATAAAAGTCGCGGCTCGGCATGTGAATAACGATAGCATAATCGGAATTGTAGCCATTTCAGCTCCAATTGAATACGAAGGAACTGTTTTTTATAGCAATGACGAACTGAGAGCAATTAAAATTCCTAAGCTTTTGTTGAATTCAGAGAAAGATGGCGGTGCCGAGGATAATCGAAAAATGATCGAAATATTTAGAGAGCCGAAAGAACTGATCTTTTATTCTGGGGATGCTCATGGAACAGAGCTTTTTGATAATGAACAGGAATCAGTGACGATTAAAATTAAAGGTTTTATTAAATCAATTTTGAATAATTAAGACGGATTATATTCTTATTGCCGAACAACCTCTTCCAGCGGAGCGCAAAAAGCCGCGCCCGCTGAAGAACCCGTTAGGGGAGAAATGAAAATGCGGTGGCTGTTTTTTGCCTTTTGCCTTCTTCCGATCTCGGTATCCGCAGAACCAGGTTGTGTCTCGACTTTTGAAGATTTCCTCTCGAAATTCGAAACAGATAGATCATTTCAAGAAGAAAATACCGTCTTTCCGTTAAAGCATTCCTTTGTCGATTTGAACGCCGATCCGGAGCCAAGAGCAGTCAATAAGCCCCTCTCGAAAACGGAAGTGACGGAACGCATCAACCCAATATTTCCTTCACCGGCCGCTCAGAGAAAGGTGCCATTTGTTAGAGTAATCAAGAGTCCAACGCAGACGAGAAGCATTGTCCAATTAGAAAAGCCGGATACCGGCTACTTGCTCATCTACCATTTCCACAAGATAGGCAAGTGTTGGAGGCTGGTCGAGTTCGAGGACGCATCAACATGAATGCCCCTAACCATCACTTCCAGTTGACGCTTCAGTCGCTGTGCTCCTTACGCGCATTTGAAGCTTAAAACCGGGGTCGGACCAAGCCAAGTAGCTGATAGTATGGTCGAATGGAGAATAAATAGATCGTATTTTTGCCTTAGAGCGGCCTTTTCTGCTCTAAAAATGTGCTTTTAAGAGGGTTACGTTGCCGAGAGCTAACCGACACTACCTTCCCGGCTCTGTGTGGCACATCACTCATCGATCTCTTGGGACGTATTATCATGAATGCCAGCAACTTGGCTTGATCCGACCCCAAGAGAGCTTTTCCGACCCCCAAAAAAGCGCATTGACAATGTGTAGCCAACTGGCTACAATATGTTATGTACGAGATTCGTAAGACAGATGCTTATGTCCGTTGGCTTGATGGTTTGCGTGATCTTCGCGGACGTGCAAAAGTGTTGGCCAGGGTTGAACGTCTTCTGACTGGAAATCCAGGGGATGTTAAGCCAGTCGGAGAAGGCGTATCCGAAATGCGGATCGATTATGGCCCCGGCTATCGTGTCTATTACACGATGCGTCGAAACGAGCTAATTATTTTGTTGGCTGGCGGTGATAAAAGAACGCAAGCTACAGATATTAAAAAGGCATTGATCTTAGCACGGAATCTGTAAGGAGGGAACTATGAAAAAAACCAAAACTACTCGATACGATGTTGCTGAACATCTCCGGACTCCGGAGGAAATGGCAGCATATCTTGAAGCATGTCTTGAGGAAGCCAATGGCGATGCAGCGTTCATTGCAAAAGCTCTGGGTGACATTGCCCGAGCCAAAGGGATGGCGCAAGTTGCACGTGACGCCGGTCTATCCCGTGAAAGTCTCTACAAGGCACTTTCAGGTGATCGCAGTCCTGGCTTCGATACTATTCTCAAGGTCGTCGGTGCTCTCGGTTTAAAGCTGCATGCTGAAGCATCGCACCGCTGATTTAGGAATTCCAACCTGCGGGTCGACACCAGCCGGACTTCGCCCGGGTGGGTCAGCCGCGTGTTCGAGCAGAGGAAAAATCGGAGTATTCATGAACGAGCCCAGCCCTCGCTTCTGGGAGATATTCTTCGAGGTTTACGAGAACCTTCCCCGTCAGGGTCCCGGTAATCGCGCTTGCGCCGCCAGAGCCCTTGGTCTTTGCCGCGACCTTCCACAATCCCCCGCGATCCTCGACCTGGGGTGCGGAGTCGGCGGGCAAACCCTCCAGCTCGCCGAACTTGTTGCGTCGGGTTCCATCGTAGCGATCGACAGCCATGCGCCGAGCATCGGACGGCTGCAGGCGGCTATCGCGGAGCGCGGGCTCGCGCAGCGCGTCAGCGCAATCGTCGGAGATATGGCCCGCCCGCAGCAGCCGCGTGGGAGTTTCGACCTCATCTGGTCGGAAGGCGCGCTCTACAACATCGGGCTGCGAAACGCGCTGCGCGTCTGTTATGCTTTGCTGTATCCCGGCGGCTACCTTGCTTTCACCGATGCGGTCTGGCGCAAGGAGAATCCGCCTCCCGCGCTCAAGGCCGGCTTCGACCTGGACTACCCGACCATGGGATGGCTGGATGGCGACGTGGCGGCGATACGAGACTGGGACAAAGGCGAGAGGGTCAGGTCTTGAATCTTGAATTATCCTCTTTTTATCTCTTTTCAAGATTCAAGACCTGACCCTGTGCAGAGCTACGGTCGCCGCAGAGCAACGGAATCTGCGAGAGATTCCACAGAACGATACTTGATGAGTTCTACAGGGTGGCGTTCAGGAAAAAGGTGTACTTCTCGCTCGAGGAGCTTCAGAAGGATCTGGACAAATGGATAGCCGAATATAACGAGCAGAGGACTCATAGCGGCAAATACTGCTATGGCAAGACCCCTCTGCAAACGTTTAAAGATTCTTTGCCTTTGGCGAAGGAGAAAATGCTGGCCAGCTTACAGTCGGCAGCATAATTTCCAAAGGAGTTGTCAGATCAAGTCTTGACAATTACATGCTCAACTTCCGCGTTAGCTGGCGAACAACAAGTGGAAGTCTCGGAGGATACCCCGTGAACCCCTACAGGCGCACCGCGATCGGCGTGGCTCTGTTGTTTCTGATCGCCCTCGTATTCGACATCGTTGCTACGAGCATCTATCGACCCATTTTGAATGCTCCGGACTATCTTCTCACCATCTACCCGAATAGAACACTCGTCGAAGTGGGCATACTCCTCGACTTCGTTTGTGCCCCTGCAATGATTCTGATCCCGATCTTGTTGCTCCCGCTGTTCCAGGCCATCAGCGTTCAATTGGCATACGGGTATCTCGTATTCAGGTTATTTGAGGGGGTCCTTTTCACGGTGCTGTTGATGTACTCACACTCGCTGATAGGTCTAAGCCGCGAGTACGCCAGTTCGAGCCCCCTCGACGCTTTCCATTTCCTCGCAGTGGGCAACTCGATCCATGCAACAATTGCATCAGGCACCCTCCTCTACATTCTTGTCTACGCTGTGGGTGCCGCTATGTTCTATTACCTGTTGTATCGTTCCCGTTTGATTCCTCGGTGGCTCTCGGTCTGGGGCCTGCTCGCAGTTGCGCTATTGGCAATCGGCGACCTGCTGTACATGTTCGGCGTATTCGGCACCATGCCGTTGATGCGGGCCATGGCGTATTTTGCTCCTCCCATCGGCCTGCAAGAAGCAGTAATGGCAGTATGGCTCATCGCAAGAGGATTCGATCCATCGGCGTTGGTGACGGGACAAGATATCATTGAAACCAGCTAACAACAGCATGCAGCAGACGGCGCTGCGCGCCGCCGCTGATGCTGAGCGTCGGCGTCGTGGCGCAGCTCCACCGGCTCCGCCGTGTGGAGAGAGAACCGGGGTCAAACCGGGGTCGGGGGAATGCCCTGGGGACACATCCCCTATTTATTGACAATGACAGGATGCGTTTGTAAAATTATTTCATGCCAAGGATAGCGAGAGCGGTTGCTGTAGCATTCCCTCATCACATAATCCAAAGGGGGAACAACAGAGGGAAAGTCTTCTTTGACCAGGAAGACAGAGAAAAATACCGTCAGTTGCTCAAGAAATACTCAACCAAATGGGAATGCCCGGTCCTGGCATATTGCCTCATGGGAAACCACGTTCATTTGCTTGTGAGACCAAGGGGCGAGGAGTCACTGTACAAAATGATGCAAGGGCTAACGCTTTGTTACACTCAGCACATAAACAGAAAGTATGAGAAGTCCGGAAGGTTGTGGGAGAGCAGGTATCATTCATGTATAGTTGACAGGGAGAATTACTTATGGGCTGCGGCAAGATACATTGAGCAGAATCCAAGGCGGGCGAAAATCGTTAAAAAAGAAGAAGAGTATCCATATTCAAGCGCAAAGGCTCATATTGAAGGCAGAAGAGACGATATACTTGGAGAAGAACTTTTCCCGGAAGCTCAGAGGAAAGATTATGTTTCGTTTATCAGAGAGAGTATTACGGAAGAAGAGATGCAGCGTTTAAAATATTCAACGAGAACTGGAAGACCGTTTGGTGGGGAAGAGTTCATTAAGAGGATGGAAAAAACATTGAACAAAACGTTTATAGTAAAGAAACCGGGAAGACCTAAAGGGGAAAAGACTTAAATAGGGGATGTGTCCCTAATAAAAAAGTAAGGCCCTCCCCCTTAGAAGCCTCCGACATCTCCCCGTCAGATCCATGCTCGCTCACGGATCACTCACGTTTTTTAGACCCTCCCAGCAAATCAAGCATTTTCGTAGTCATGTTATTGAATTTACTAAAAAAGAAAAGGCCGCTACGGGGACTCCCATAACGGCCTAAGTCATTGATTTATATGGTAGGCACGAGGGGTTTCGAACCCCTGACCTCTACCGTGTCAAGGTAGCGCTCTCCCACTGAGCTACGCGCCTATGCGCCATACAAAGAGCTTTAATTTAACCTAAACAGCGACCCTTTTTCAAGCGATACGGCAAGGGAGGGACTGTCTTTATTGCGCCCTGAGCCGCTGTGCGATCGCCTCGGCGAGGTCGGCGAGGGTCTCGTCGCGGGCGCCGAGCACCGCGCAGGCGTCCCACGCCCCGGCTCTCCGCACTACCTCGTTCCGGTCCGAGAGCACTTCGACCGACCTTCCCCCTGCCCTGACGCCCTCGGCGAGGTCGTCGCTCGATATGTCCTTGCTGACGGTGCCGCCGGCATAGAAGATCGGCAGGAGGACGAGGTGATCGCCCTCTCTCATATTCCCGACGAACGACGCGATGTACTCGGCCCGCATCATCCTCGTTGGCGCAAAGCCGTGGGGCTGGAAGATGTAGCAGACGCGGTCCTTGACCAGGCGCATCGCCTGCATGAACGAGGCTATTTTGTGCGGGTTATGCGCGTAGTCGTCGAGCACGAGATATCTTCCGTCGTTGAGATGGACATCGAACCTCCGCTCGATACCCGAGAATTCGGGGAGCACGCGGGCGACCTCCTGTAAAGAGATCCCCAGCTCCGAAAGCAGGGCGATGCAGGAGAGGGCGTTATAGAGATTGTACCTTCCCGGCAGCGAGAGTCTCATCTGCACGCCGTTCAGGGCAAAGTCGGTATGAAGCGGCCTGAACTGAACACTCCTCGCCTGATAGGATGACGGGGTGTCGATCGAGAAGCTCACCGCTCTGGCGAAAGCGATGGGGCGCAGGTGCTCGTCATCGGCATTGACCGCCACCAGACCGGCGGTATGCGCGCCGAGCACCGAGAACATTTCCGCCGTCTTCTCGATGGCGTGGTGGTCGAGATCGAGATTGAGGACGATCGAGTGCGCGGGCCGGTAGTTGACGATGGTGCCGTCCGATTCGCACGCCTCTATGACGAGGAGATCGGAGGCGCCGGTAGCGGCATTGCCGGGATTGCCCGCTGTCTTGAACTGTTTGACCCTGCCGCCGCCGATGAAATTCGGCTCCAGCCCCAGCCGCTGCATCAGAAAGGCGAGCATTCCCGAGGTGGTCGACTTGCCGCTCGTACCCGCAACGGCTATGGTCCTGAATTCCGCCACGATCCGGGCGAGATACTCGGGCCGCGTCATGAGCGGAACGCCGAGCGCCTTTGCCCTGACGACTTCGGGCTGATCCGCTTCGACAGCGGTGCTGAAGACAGCGAGATCGAAGGAGGTGTCGATGCCGCTGCCGTCCTGGGGAACAAGCGTTATCTGCTTCGACTGCAGCATCCGGCGCACCGGATGATCGGGATTCCTGTCGAAAGAGCGGTCTGACCCAACGACCTCATGACCCTTGTCGGCCATGAAGCTCGCGATCGCCGAGACGCCGCTGCCGCCTATGCCGGAAAAGAATAACCTGAGCTTCTTACGAGTACTCATCCAGGCCTCATTATAACAATATTATCTCCTTTGCCTCTACAAGACTCCGTAACGGGAAATGTTACAATAATTTGTTATGGCCGGTTATACGGGAAAGAGCTTGAGGGTCGATCTCTCTGCGCGGGAGATCGCCGTTTACGATACCCCAGAGGTCCTGCGTACCGCCTTCCTGGGGGGCAGGGGAATGGGTGTGGCGATGATCGACGACCGCGTCACCCTTCCCTGCGATGCCCCGGAAATGCCCCTGATCTTCGCCACAGGCCCTCTCGTCGGCACGGCTGCCCCGACCTCGGGCAGGATGTCGGTGCTCTCGCGGTCGCCGCTCACCGGAACGGTCTTCGACTGCTCGGTAGGCGGCAGATTCGGCACCGAGATGAAGAAGGCGGGCTTCGATACCATCGAAATTACCGGCGTCGCCTCAGGCTGGGTGCTTCTGGATATCGAAAACGGCAGCGTAACGCTGCGCGATGCCTCTCCGCTTGCCGGAAAGGGCACTGCCGGGGTCGCGCAGGCTCTCGCCGGTGCAGGCTCCCATGCGGCAATCGGTCAGGCAGGCGAAAACCGGGTTAAGTTCGCCTCCATCGTCTTCGACGGCCACTACTGCGCAGGCAGGGGCGGGCTCGGCGCCGTGATGGGAGCCAAACGGTTGAAAGCCGTTGCGATAAGGGGCAGCGGCGCCGTACAGGTCGCGGACCCGGAAGGGCTGAAGACCGCCCGCGAGGCGATTATGAGGCTCCTCAGGACCTCCCCCGCGATCTTCGGCGAGTTCGGCCTCTCCGAGTTCGGCACCGCGGCGCTGGTGGACCTTATGCACGCCCGGAGAATGGAGCCGACCGATAATTTCAGAAAGACCTTCTTCCCCGGCGCTTCGGAGTATTCGGGCTACGCCATGAGAAATCACTTCAAAGCGAAGAAGACCGGCTGCGCGGGCTGCCCGGTGCTCTGCAAAAAGGTGGGCGCCGGCGGTGAGGTCATTCCGGAGTACGAGAGCGTATCCCACTTCGGCGCGCTGAACGGCTTGAGCGATATGGAGCGCATCGTCGAGGCGAACAGGCTCTGCAACGACTACGGCATGGACACCATCTCTGCTGCCTCGACCATCGCCTGCCACAATGAAATCAACGAAAAACAATTAACTTCCGATAAATTACTTCAACTTCTCGCTGAGATAGGGAACGCGAATACTCCGCTGGGAAGAGCGCTTGCCGAGGGGTCATTCAGGTACGCTTCTTCGATGGGGCGTCCTGAGCTGAGCATGTCGGTGAAGGGCCTCGAGCTCCCGGCCTACGACCCTCGCGGGGCCTACGGCATGGCGCTCGCCTATGCGACCTCGAATCGGGGCGGCTGCCATCTCAGGGCGTATCCGATCAGCCACGAAATCCTGAGAAAGCCGGTCGCCACCGACCGCTTCTCGTTCGAGGGCAAGGCGCGGATCGTCAAGATCGCCGAGGACCTGAATGCCGTGATCGATTCGCTCACCGCCTGCAAGTTCGTCTTTTTCGCGGCGAGCCTCGAGGAGTATGCCAAAGCGGTGGCTGCGGTTACGGGAAACGGCTGCGATGTGCAGTCGCTCCTCAAGGTCGGGGAACGGATATGGAACCTCGAGCGGGAGTTGAACGAGCGGAACGGGTTCACCGCTGCCCATGACGATCTGCCCCTGCGCTTCTTTACCGAGGAGGGATCGTCGAGCGCGAACATCCGCATCGCCCCGCTCGACCGGGATGCCTTTCTCAAAGCACGGGAGAATTACTATCGCATACGGGGATACCACTCGGTGAACAGGTGACTGGTCGTCATTGCTCAACCGAGTCTGATTGTTATGCGCACACTGATCGACAAATATCTGCATAAGCTCCAGGTCCAGGGCCTCGCTGACCGGGAGCATGCCGTCTTCCTCGCCCTCGATGCCGAGCTGGTGTCGAACAGGCCGATCGAAAGCGATGTGCTCACGCTGAGCAGGGTGTTCGATACGATGAGCATCAACAGCCTCCTCTTCGCCGAGCCTGCGGAACCCTACCGGAGCATTATCCGGGAGATCCTGCGCTGCGGCGCCTCCTGCAGCACGCAGGGAAGGATCGTCCCCATGGACTGCGAGACGCGCACCTTTTTCCATGATATCCCGGTGGTGGATGCGTTTGAGCCCGAGGCCATAGCCGCTGCGCTGTCGCACCGGAAGGCGGCGATCATCAGGGACCGGGGCATCGTCACCTACGGCGTGGTCACTCCCGAGCAGGCCTTCGTCTCGTTCAGCTCGACCTGCTTCTCGACGTTCGTGAAATACTTCTACGATGTCCTGATGCATCTTGAACAGTGCCATGCTCGCGTGATGCCTCCTGATCAGGAGATGCTCGCGGGCTTCGACACCGTCGCCCGCCTCGCCGAAGGCCTTGCGGTGGATGACCGGGGGACGGAGCTCATGAGCGCTCCTCCTGAAGGCGACGAGGGTGTCATCGGCATGATCGCCGAGGCAGGCAGGGCGGTCGTGGACCATCGCCTCGTGGACTCCTACTTCGGCAACATCTCTTATGTCCACAACAATACCATTTATATAAGCCAGACGGGCAGCTCCCTCGACGAGCTCGAACGCTGCGTCGATGCCGTTCCCCTCGACGGCTCGTCGTCGGTCGGCATCACCGCTTCATCCGAGTTATCGGCGCACAAGAACATCCATGCGCTGACCGGCGCTTCCGCTATCCTGCACGGCCATCCGAAGTTCCCGGTCATCCTCTCGATGCACTGCCTCAAGGAGGGCTGCGATAGAACGCTCTGCCATAAGTCCTGCAAAGAGCAGCGCTCGGTCGCGGGGATCCCGGTCGTTTCCGGGGAGATCGGCACCGGGCCCACGGGCCTGCTGCATACAGTGCCCGCTGCGCTCGGACGAAGTGACGGCGCTATCGTTTACGGGCACGGCGTGTTTACGGCGGGAAGGGGGAATTTTCGACACCCCTTTGCCAGGCTCCTCGAGATCGAGCGTACCTGCAGGGAGGAGTACTTCAGGCGCATCGGAGAGCTGCGCGGGAGGTAACGCGCTCCCGAACGCCGCCCCAATAAAAGAGGGCCGGCGCCCTATGCCGGCCCTCTTCGTTATCGTCCGTATGGCGCTGCGGCGTTACGGTCCTTTCTTTTTAGGAGCGGAAGGCGCAGGCGCCGAAACAGGAGCCGCTCCACTGTCAAAGGCCCGCTCATCCATGCTGTCGAAGAACCTGATCTTCTGTCCGACAGACTGCGGGTTGGCTTTCATCGGGTGGCAGACGGCACAGAAGGCCTCCATCTTCTCACCCTTGCCGACATCGGACCTCAGATAGCGGTAGTTGGGGTTCGACGGGTGGGGATCGTGGCAGCCGATGCACTCGAAGCGGCCGTCCCGCATCAACTCATTGGGTACACGCGCGATCTTGGCGTTCACGCTCGAGATGCCGTAGGGGTGGCTGATGTGGGCCGAGACCGGCTTGATGCCCATGCCGCCCTTCTCGGGCGTTTCGTGACAGCTGAGGCAGAGCGCCGTGATCTTCGAATAGGGCTGCTTCGTCGCAGGGTTCACCGCAACCTTGTTCGCCGGGACCGAAAAAATGATGACATCCTTCGCATTGTGAATCCCGTGGCACCCCGAGCAGACGAGGCCTTCATGCCCGCCGAAAGCGAATGCGCTGAGCGGCAGCACGAGGCCGATGGCAATAACCAACAACCTTACTGCAAACATAGACCCTCCTTGAACGATAATTATTATGCTGTAAAACAGCATGGTTTTATGCACACCGGCAGTTCGATCGTTTCAGCAGCTCCTGTACGAGTCGTCTTCCTGCGCACGCCCGGGATGCAGCGCTGCGGAGCCGCGAACGGCAAGAAAAAGGGCGATAGGTGCGCCGCTGCGCGCCGGCACCCCGCCGCTCGCTGTTCTCCCTGACCTCATGTCTCCTCCAACAGCACAATAACTGCTATTATAGTAATATATAGTTTGTCTTGAAATTGTAGTTGGAATCTCTCTAATTGTCAAGCTTCATACCCCTTCGCCTGAAGGGGGAGGAGCTTTCTTGACAAACAGTGATTTGATCGTTAAAATGAAAGACTTACCATCTGAAAGGAAATTGAGCGCACTCTTATGAAGATTATCGTTTCAGAAATTCCCGATGAGGGAATGGACCTCGACATAACGGAGCAGATCGGCTCCGAAGCGGTGAAGATCACGTCACCCGTGCATGCCGTGCTGCATATAAAAAAGACAGGGGCCGAAGTGATGGTGAACGGCACGGTAAGCGGCGACGTGGAGCTGCAGTGCAGCCGGTGCCTCGCTTCCTTTCCCCTGCATGTCGAGTCCGCTTTCGATGTCGTCTACGACCCCGCCGAAGCGGTGGCCCGGGACGAGCATCACGAACTGAAGAGCGACGAGCTTGACACGGGATTCTATAAACAGGATACACTTGATACGGACGAGCTGCTCGCAGAGCAGCTGATACTGAGCATCCCCATGAAGCCGCTCTGTTCGGCGGAGTGCAAGGGGCTCTGCCCTGTCTGCGGCGCGGACCGGAATACCACGGACTGCGGGTGCGAGATAAAAGAGGCCGATCCCCGGCTGAAGGTGCTTGAACAACTTTTAAAAAAGAAGGAGTAGATCATGGCAAACCCGACACATCGTCATTCAAAGGCACGGAGAGATAAGCGGAGAGCGAACTGGAAGGGACAGGCGCCCGCCCTCGTCGCCTGCCCGGACTGCAAGGAACTGAAAATGCCCCACCGCGTCTGCAGCAGCTGCGGCTCGTATAACGGCAAGCAGGTTATCGAGGTCATCTCCAAGGAATCATGAAAGTAGCCCTCGACGCAATGGGGGGAGACTTCGCTCCCGAGATGACCATCTCAGGGGCGCTCGAGGCGGTCAGTGAATACGACATGGAGGTCGTGCTTGTCGGCGACAGGCAGCGGCTCGCTGCCGTGCTCAGGGACAAACGCTACCCCTCGAACAGGATATCCATCGCCCATGCCTCCGAGGTCGTGGAGATGCATGAATCGCCGTCCACCGCACTCAGAAAAAAAAAGGACTCTTCCATCCGGCGCACCATCGAGCTGGTGAAGCATGGTGACGCCGACGCCGGCGTGAGCGCAGGCCATTCCGGCGTTGCCATGGCGACCGCCCTCTTCCTCCTGGGCAAGTCGCCGAATGTCGACCGGCCCGCCATCGCCACCATCATGCCCTCGCTGAAGGGCTTCTTCGTGCTCATCGATGCAGGGGCCAACGTGGATTGCAAGCCCGAGAATCTCCTCCAGTTCGCCTATATGGGCAATGCCTACTACCGGGCGATCTTCAATGTCGCCGAGCCGCGGATCGCCCTCCTGAGCATCGGAGAAGAGGATACCAAGGGCAACGAGCTGACGAAAGAGGCCTTCAAGGCCCTGAAGGGCGCCCGGCTCAACTTCACGGGGAACATCGAAGGAAAGGACCTCTTCGTGGGAGACGCCGATGTCATCGTCTGCGACGGGTTCATCGGCAATATCGTCCTGAAGGTGAGCGAGGGCCTCGCCGAGACCATCATCAAGATGCTGAAGCGGGAGATCGCCGATGTAGCCACGGGCAAGCTCGCCTATCTCATGATAAAGCCGGCGGTCCGGAATTTCAAGAAGAAGACGGACTACTCCGAGTACGGCGGCGCTCCGCTCCTCGGCATCAACGGCACCTTCATCATCAGCCACGGCCGCTCATCGTCCAAAGCGATAAAGAACGCCATCAAGGTCGCTGCCGAAATGGCCAAACAGCGGGTGCACGAGGTCATCGCAGACACCCTGACCGCGGCAGCGGCCGATCACTCGTAACGACGTACCGGCATTCGACCTGCAGCACCACTAACGACGAGGGAAGTTGAGGACGGGGATGAAAAAGAACGACACTGCAGTGCGGGCGCGCATCATCGCCACCGGATCGTCTGTTCCGGAACGCGTCGTGCGCAACAGCGATCTCGAAAAGATAGTCGACACCTCGGATGAATGGATCACCGAACGGACCGGGATCAGGGAGCGGCGGATAGCCCGCGAGGACCAGACCACGTCGGACCTCGCCTGTGAGGCTGCGAAACAGGCGCTCAAGCAGGCCGACCTGAAGGCAAAGGATATCGACCTGATCGTCATCGGCACCGTCACCCCCGACATGCCCTTCCCCTCGACCGCCTGCCTGGTGCAACACCGGCTCGAAGCGAAAAACGCAGCCGCCTTCGATGTCAGCGCCGCCTGTTCCGGCTTTATCTACGCCCTGGCGACCGCGGACAGCTTCATCAGGGCCGGGACGCACAAGCGCGTGCTCGTCATCGGCGCCGAGACCCTCTCGAAATTCGTCGATTGGGAGGACCGCACCACCTGCGTCCTCTTCGGCGACGGCGCCGGCGCCGTCGTCCTCGAAGCGGCCGCCGGCGATTACGGCATCCTCTCGACCCACCTCTATGCCGACGGCAGCCTCTGGGAAATGCTCAACATACCCGGCGGCGGCTCGAAGAACCCTCCTTCCCGGGAAACCCTCAAGGACCGCCTGCACTGCATAAAGATGAAGGGGAACGAGACCTTCAAGATCGCGGTCCGGAGCCTGGAAGGCCTCGTCACCGAGACGCTCAGGGCGAACAGGCTCAAGCCCTCGCAGCTGACCGCGCTCATCCCGCACCAGGCGAACCTGAGGATCATCAAGGCCACGGCAGAGCGGGCGGGCCTCCCCCTCGATAAGGTGGTCATCAACCTCGACCGCTACGGCAACACCTCCTCGGCGTCCATTCCGATCGCTCTCGACGAGGCGGTAAGGACCGGGAGGGTGAGAGCGGGCGACTACATCCTGCTGGAAGCCTTCGGCGGCGGGCTCACCTGGGCCTCGGCGCTGATACGGTGGTAGGGCCGGCGCGCAGGTACTGTCGGTGCAATGAATCCCGCCGGTACCGGTAGTCCTACTTCTTGTCGAGCCACCGCACCGGGAAGGTGATGATGAAGGACGTGCCCTTGCCCTCTTCGCTCTGAATTTCGATTTCCCCGAGGTGTTCCGAGACGATCTGCCTGACCAGGGGGAGACCCATGCCGAAACGGTAACGCTTGGTGCTGAAGAAGGGGTCGAATATCTTGTCCCGGTCTTCCGGAGAGATTCCGGCGCCGGTATCCGAGATGGTGAGCACGGCCCTGGTGTGGTCGCCGGAAGTGGTGATGGTGATCGTGCCGCCCGAAGGGGTGGCCTCGATGGCGTTGCGGATGATATGAAAGATCGCGGCCCTGAGGAGATTCTTCTGGGTGTTGATCTTGATCGGCTGATCGGAAAGGCCCAGCCGGATGGTGATGCCTTTATCGATCGCCTCTTTCTCGACGATGGGGACGACCCCCCGTATGATCTCGTTGATGTCCTCGTACCTGAAGATCGACTGTTTGCTCTTGAGCAGCGTCTCGAAATCCTTGACGATGGTCTCGAGCTTTTTCGATTCGTCGACGATATCTTTCAGGTTCTCTCCGAGCCGCTCCGAAACCTTCTCCTTTTCGAGGATGCGCTGGCAGGTCCACCCGATCACGGCAGCGGGGTTCCGCACCCGGTCGGCGACGGTGAGGGCCATGAGGCTCATGGTCCGTTCGGCGACGAGGGTCTCGAGCTCCTGGTTCAGCTCGGTCAGGTCCGCGTTGATCGCCTCGATCCTCCGCTTGTTCTCGAAGAGCTCCCGGTAAAAGGCGTAGACCTTCGAGAAGAAGAGGCTGACCGAGCCGATCACGATGAAGGTAAAGGTGTTGAGGCTGCCGCTGAACGGTTCTATCTGCCTCCATACCTGCTCGTTTCCCGTGGGGACGAGGACCCGCTGCAGGATATGGCCCATGGAGCGCGAGAGGGCGAAGATGACATAGGTGGCGGAGAGCCAGAGCACATAGTTCCAGAGCGTGTTCTCCCTGTTGGTCCGGTAGAGCTTTATAGCGGCGCAGAGGGAGAAGAAGGAGAGGACGATCATAGCGACGGAACCGGCTACATCGATGAAGACCACCGGGAAGAGCGGCAGCACCGCTGCGGCAGCAGTCGCGCCTTTCCCCTCCTCCCGGAGATGCTCCACCAGCCCCTGGTAGAAGAGCAGCATCGCAGGCACGAGATAGAGGTGATCGAACTTGGTTATATAGTAGAGATGGTCCCAGCCTTCGAGCACGATATCGCGCCAGAAGTATCCCCATCCCTCCCGGGTGCCGATGATCTGCGACTCCTCGATCCAGTACTCGGTGATATGGCCGATGAACGTATCGACATTCCATGCGATGAACAGGATCTGGGAGGTGAAGAGATATCTCCATCCCTTCTCCTTGTGCAGCCGGTTCTTGAAGATCGTCCACATGACGAAGAGGCAGGAGATGATGAAAAAGACATGCCCCATCTGGTGAATGAAGATCCCCGGATAGCCGTGCGGCACAAAGGCCCAGGCCGGAGACGGCAGCAGCAGAAAGAGCGCTATCCAAAAAAGTGATCTCATGATTCCTTATAGAGGCGTTTTGCCTTCCTCTTCTTGTATCCCTTGATATGCAATACCCTGAAGAGCCTTTCGAGCTTGTCACGATAGGCCATGGCCAGCAAGATGACGACAACGGCGACGCCGATGAGGATCGAGAAGCGGCCGTACTGGTGATGGCGGATATAGGTGCCTCCGAGGGTCAGGAGGATGGTGCCGAAGAGCCTCCCCGTGCCCCCGATGATGAGGAACTCGCTCGTGGTCAGGTGCCCCAGGCCGAGGATATAACAGAGATAATCCTTGGGAAAGCCGGGGATGAGGAAGAGCAGAAAGACGAGAAAGGCGCCCTTGTGGTGCAGGAGATAATCGAAGCGTTTCATCGTCGCCTTGTCGACGACCCGTTCGACGAAAGGACGGCCGAAGGCGCGGGCGAGCGCAAAGGCGGCGTACGAGCCGATGGTCAGCCCGATCGTCGAGAGCACGATCCCGAGAACAGGGCCGTACAGGAATCCGCCGAGGAGGCCGGTCACTTCCCCGGGGATAGGCGCTGCAACAACCTGCGCCACCTGGAGAATGATGAAGCCGAGGAACGAGAGGGGCCCCAGTGTATCGAGGAAGTGGAGCAGTTTCTGTTTGTTCAGGAAAAAGTGGGCGAGCCCCGACGTATACAGCACCAGGGTAATGCCCCCGACGATCACCAGCAACAGGAGGAGTCTGACCCAGACGTTATTTTTCTTTTCGGTAATAATGCGTGCCTCTCATACTCCCCCCGGACAGCAGGCTCGGCAGCGGTGACACTGCTCACCTCATCATCAGGCCTTCGGCGTCCCGCCGGTCCCGCCGCCCAGCCGATCCATGAACGGCTTCAGGATATCGATGGGAACAGGGAATACGATAGTGGAATTCTTTTCGGTCGCTATCTCGGTGAGTGTCTGGAGAAAGCGCAGCTGCAGCGTCACCGGCTCCGACGAGATGATCTTGGCCGCATCGGCGAGCTTCTGCGCTGCCTGGAACTCGCCCTCGGCATGGATGACCTTCGCCCTCCGCTCCCGCTCGGCTTCCGCCTGTTTCGCGATCGCCCGCAGCATCTCGCTCGGGAGATCGACGTTCTTCACCTCGACCGCCGACACCTTGACGCCCCACGGTTCGGTCTGGTCGTCGATGACCCTCTGGAGCTCGGCGTTCAGCTCATCCCTCTTCGTAAGCAGGTCGTCGAGCTGGCTCTGGCCGAGTATGCTCCGCAGGGTCGTCTGTGCGATCTGCGAGGTGGCATAATAAAAGTCCTCCACTTCGGTAACCGCCCTGATCGGGTCGATGGGCCTGAAATAGATGACCGCATTCACCTTGACCGTGATATTGTCCTTGGTGATGATATCCTGGGGGGGGACGTCCATGGTCACGGTCCGCAGGCTCACCTTCACCATTTTATCGATGATCGGCCATATGATGACGAGTCCCGGGCCCTTGACGGGTATGACCCTGCCGAGCCTGAAGACGACGCCGCGCTCATACTCCTTCAGTATTTTGATAGCGCTCGAAAGAAAATAGAATATGACGAGGAGAACGAATACCACGCTTATCAAAGGGGATGCCCACATAACCTTTCATGCCTCCTTGGGGGTGCAGCGACTGTCCGCTCGTACAGAGCAGGACGGATAACCGCCCGGAAAGTAAACACAATCATTCACATAGTTATTATACTATTAAGCGAGGAAGCCGGGCAAATGACCGGGTTACTCAATGAGCTTCAGTGCATGGGTGAAGAAAAGATAGGCCCTGGTCCTCATTGAAAAGAGCCGCTCTACGGCCTTCTTGTAGAGGTGCAGCTGGAAGGAATACTGCCGTGAGAGCTCCGGCAGCTCGGCAGCGGTGACGGGATACGTCTTGTAGTCGTAAATGACGGCGGTATCCTCCGCGATGATCACGCGATCGATCCTCCCTTTATAGACAGTATGCCCCAGCTCCAGGATAAAGGGGAGCTCGGCATAGGAACGCTCGCGGGGCATGATGACGTCGCGCAGATACCCGGCCTCTTCGAGCCGCCGGAGGTCGTCGAGGATGATCGTGCGCATCCGTTCCACATCCCGGTCCGAGAGCACTTCGCTCTTGAGTATCTCGACGACCTTCGCTTCCGGACGGGAGGGAGGGATCTGCCCTTTCGATATCCCCTCGAAGACGCGGTGAAAAGCCCTGCCCAGAACAACCCAGTCCTGGCCGTGCTTTCTCCTGATATCGTCCACCTCTTCGGTGACGTCGCGCCAGGTCAGCGGGGGCTTGTACTGCGGCGTGAGTGGATCGACAAAAACGATCTCCCGGCCGCGTTCCTTGCGCTCGGAGAAGTCGGGGAGGAAGGAGAGCTGTGTGCCCGGGGCTGCCGGTCCGCCGGGCTCCTCGCCGCGTTCTCCGGCGCTCACCCGTTCAAGGGAAAAGGGCAGGTCCGCCTCAGGCGCATTACCTGCGTCGTCGATACCGAAAGCAGCGAAGAGAGGGGAGAGCTTGCCGGAAGGCCGCTTCCCGAGCACCCCCGACATGCAGAGGAAGTCCATCGCCCTGGTCGCTGCGACATAGAACAGGCGTTTCTCCTCGTCTTCGGACTTCTCCCTGCTGCGCTGAAAGAGCGCATGCCCCTTTCTGGCTTCCGCATCTTCTTCGTAGCCGATAATGATACGCTCGCCCTCCTCATCGAGAACAATGCTCTCCGACCTCCCCTGCCCTCCCTCGTCGAGACAGGGGAGAAAGACGAGGGGGAACTGCAGCCCCTTGGCGGCATGGACAGTCATGATCCGAACAGCGTTCATGCCCGCGGTGCTCACGTTCGCCTTGGGCTCCTCCGCCTTGGACGAGGCCCTGATGAGCTTCTCCCGTATCTCGAGACCGGTAAGGCCTCCCGACTCGAGCTCTTCGACGAGCTTGATGAACTTCTTTACATTGACGTAGCGCTGCTTCTCGTGGAAATACCGCCATGCCCCGGTCTCGGCCAGGATCTCCTCGATCAGAACGGCATAGGGCGTATGCTGCGCCCGCCCGCGCCACGCGCTCAGCGCCGCTGCTACCTGGCGGACCTCCGAAACCAGGGTCCTTTCGAAAAGACTCTCGTAAGACCCGAGCAGCGCATAGAGATACCCGATGGCGAGCTCCTCGGGATCGGTATGCTTCACGAGCTCGACGAGGGAGGCGTACTTCATCGAAAAGAGCGGCGACCGCACGACATTGAAGAGACTGTAGTCGGCCATGGGGTCGATGAGGAAGAAGAGGAGGTCCCGCAGCATGCCTATCTCGGGGGTATTGTAAAAGCCGATGCCCTTGACCACGATGAAGGGTATCCCCTCCTTGCGCAGGGCGTCTTCGAAAGTCGAGAGAGAGGTCCTGTTCCTGAGGAGAATCGCCATATCCCCATACGTGCAGCGCCGCGTTCTCTCACCCTCTGTCAGCTCGTACTGCCCGTGCAGTTTCCTGATCCTCTCCGCGATCAGCGCAGCCTCCCTCCGCCTGCTCTCCTTGGTATTCCTGCCCGCCTCGCTGATGACGAGCTCGACACGGCCCCTGCCCTGCCGCGTTGCGGCGAACGGCACATACTCCACCTTCCCGTCATCGCAGAGGCCCTTCGGCATCAGCCGCTCGAAGAGGGCATTGACGAAATCGACGACGGCAGGCAGGCTGCGGTAGTTCTCTTTCACCTCGATAAAGTGGCAGTCTTCGCCGAGCCATTCCGAGAACTTCCTCCGTACGTTCCTGAAGATGCCGGCATTGGCGCCCCGGAACGAATAGATCGACTGCTTATCGTCGCCGACGAGGAAGATGGTGGGCGTGATCCCCGCTTCCCGCTTTCCCCCCATCCCGGACCGCCACTCCTCCGTGAGGCGGTCGATGATGCGCCACTGGAGGGAGCTCGTGTCCTGGAACTCGTCCACCAGGATATGGTCGGTATGCTCATCGAAGGAGTAGAGGATATTCTGCCACTCCGGGTTCGTCGAGACCGCCTGGTGGGCGAGGAGCTCGAGGTCATTGTAGTCGAGCAGATGGCGCTGCCGCTTTTTCTTCCGGTAGCGTTCGAGGCAGCGGAGATAGACGGCGAGGACCTTTCCGATGCGCTCCGGACCCTCGATATGGATCCCGACCTCTTCATCCCTGATGCCGAACTCGATGCCCGGCCTTTTTTCGTGAATGGTCCTGAGGAGGCGGTAGAGCCTGCTCCAGCCCTTCATGCCGTTCGCCTTGATGACCTCGTAAAAGAGCCGCTCTTCGGACGCCCCGTCCTCGAGGAGGCACTCATAGACCGCCTCTTCCCAGAGCATGGCGGCGCTGAACCCGTCCATGACCTCGAGCGCAATATCCATATCGAGCTCCAGGCAGAACCGCTTCAGCAGCTTGAGGCAGAAGGAGTGGATCGTCGAGATGCGCATGCGCGGCATCTTCTCCCGCACCTCGTGAAAGAGGGCGGGGTCCTCCTTTCTCAGGATGGTGAGGATCCGCTCCTTCATCTCCGCCGCCGCCTTCTCGGTGAAGGTGATGGCGAGTATCCGTTCGACCGAAGAACCGTTCTTCAGGAGGGCGATATACCGGCGCGCCAGCTTCTCGGTCTTGCCCGAGCCTGCCGGCGAGGAGATCATGACGCTCTTCGAGGTGTCGAGATAGGGTTCGTCCATCAGCAATCAGCCATCAGCTCTCGGCTATCAGCGTTCCTTCAGCGCGTCGTGGTTCTTCTGCAGTCTGCTGGCGGCTGAACGCTGCATGCCGAGCGCCTTTCCTTATTCTCCTATGATCTTGACGAGCACTCTTTTCTTGCGCCTGCCGTCGAACTCGCCGTAAAAGACCTGCTCCCAGGGGCCGAGGTCGAGCGCGCCGTCCGTCACCGCCAGTACCGCCTCCCGTCCCATGATCTGGCGCTTCAGGTGGGCGTCGGCATTGTCCTCGCCCGCGTTATGCCGGTACTGGCTCACCGGCTCGTGGGGAGCGAGCCGTTCGAGCCAGAGATCGAAGTCCTTGTGGAGGCCCGCCTCATCGTCGTTCACGAAGACCGAGGCGGTAATATGCATGGCGTTCACCAGCGCCAGTCCCTCTTTGATGCCGCTCTCCCTGAGGCACTCGTCGACCTGCGGGGTTATATTGATGAACGCCCGCCGCGCAGGGACAGTGAACCACAGTTCCTTCCGGTAGCTTTTCATGGCGCCGCGCTACTGCATCTCCGAAAGCCGCTGCTGCGCCTGCTGCGCATACGCGCTGTCGGGGAACTTCCTGATGATCTCCTGGTAGAGCTGCCGCGCATGCTCCTTGTTGTTCTGCAGCTCTTCGAACTTCGCCGTTTCGAAAAGCTCGGCGGCATTGTCCGACGAGCACCCCGCGAGCAAAAGACCGCACAGCAGTACCGCTGCAAGAGCAGTATGTCGCATAAAACCTCCTCGATGAGGGCATGAAAGGATCGTACCTCCATTGTAACAATTTACCCGGGGAATGTTCATCGAAAATCATCATCGCCCGTAACGGTGGCGCACAACAAAAAACCGCGGCCCGGACGGCCGCGGTGAGCAGATCGCTTCCCCTGCTGCAGGTCTCATTTTGTCATGCGCCCTCCCCTGTGCCCCGGACAGCGCTCATCGCGGAATTTCTTTAGAAAGGGTGATCGTTTTTTTCACTTCATCCCAGATATGTGCGATATCGTTCCTCAAGCGCTGCCACAGCTCACGGTCGGCTTCGTCGAGCTCCTGCGCCCTGCGGTATAATGCCTCGCGCCTGAAGCAGAGGTCCTCGATCTTCCGGATATATGCCTCCGACTCGGGAGACCCGGGGGCGAAATCCGGCTGTCTCCCCCTGAGTCCTTCGATCTCGTCGCCGATCGCCTTCAGCTGGTCGTCAATAGAGTGATGCTCTTTCCCGCGGTCTTCCATGAGCGTTCCCTCGGGAGGCAACTACTCCTCCCAGTAGGGGCTTCTGCCGTAGAAACGGTAAATGCTCGAGCCCCATGCCCGGTCAGCCATATCGGGCCCGTTGTCCTTATCAAAGCCGGGCGCTCTTTCGAGCGAGCGCTTGTCGACATCGAGGATGAGCCGGTCGTCATCGGCAGACCACTCCAGCGCCTCGGGCGGAATAGCGAAGAATCTGTCTCCTGCGCCGAGAAACCCGCCGAAGGAAAGCACCGCGTAGGCGATACGCCCTTGCGAGAGGTCGATGACGATATCCTCGATATCGCCCAAATCCTCTCCGGCCCTGTTCTCGACCTCCTTTCCGATGAGCTTGGTTCCCCGGATGAGATATGACCTTACCACTTCCTTTCTTGCCACGAGAGCCTCCTTTCTCCGGCGGGGCGGCCAGAAGAGTGCCGTTGGTGACGGGACTGAAACGGCTTCTGCACGTTGATGCGCAAGCGGCGAGGAGTCGGACAGCGTGGAGCGAGAGCAGGCACCGGATAGCGGGCAATCCCCTTATCCCAGTTATAGCAGAGAGGGCATCACATGTCAACGCGTCGCCCCAGAGCGGGGGATTCGTTCCAGCGCGTTCACTTGTTTCCGTACGGATGTGCGCATTATTTTTGCAAAACAGGGGCTTTTTAAGCTATAGTTATCATAACCATATGACCGTCATGCGAAGCACACAAACGAGGGCTTTACCTCTGCCCTCCTGTCTGTTTCCGTTATTGTTTCCCTTTTCATTCTTACCGGTTGCACGGCAGAAAAGCGCGCTGCGGAACAGCGCCGCGGCCCTCTGTTCAGGACGAAAAGCCTTCGAGCTCGTCGGGTCTCGTACCGGTGAATTTTATGTCCGGTATCCCGATAATGAAAGTAAGATTCGTCTCATGCATCGTAGCAGGGACCCGCTGGAATATCCGGAGCGCGCCGGGGAGAGCGCCCGATGCCCCGCGCCTGAAGAGAAGACAGCGGAGAAAGGTGATTAGAAATGAAAAACTCCCAGAAAGACAAGGGCCGGAAGGACAGGAACCAGCAAGACAAGCGAAAGTACGATCGCAAATCCGGTTCCGAGACGGTCAGGTTTTCGATCATAGGCTCTTTCTCGGGTCAGAAAGAGCTCTTGCCTGAAGCGAGCTTCTCGGGGACCATCGTCGATATGAGCGAGAGCGGCCTGGGACTCCTCACCGATATTCAGCTCGAGCCGGGAACGCTTGTCAAGCTCAATGAAGTCAAAGGCTCCAACGTAGGCGTCGTCATGTGGACCATCGACACGGGGAGCAAGTACCGCATAGGGCTGAAGTTCGTCTGAAGCAGGCTTTCACGGACAACCGCAGCAGGTTTGCGAAAACGGTCGCCCGCCCCTCACCAGCCACGACGTACCTGAGTCTACGGCATCAGCCTAAAATCTCCAGTTGCTCGGTCTCTTCCCCCCTGGCACGCCGCCCGGCGCCTGGGGCCGCTGGGGAGGCCGGGAGGGCGGCGGCGTTGCCGGAGAGACGCCCTCTTCTTCGGGGTGATGAACCGCCTCTCCTCCCGGGGCTGCCGCAGCTTTATCCCCGCTGCTTCTCCCCTTGCTCTTGTCGGCGGCGATCACCTTCACCTCCACGCGGTCCTCTCCCCGCACCATGACCACCTTCTGGTGGTGCACCTCTTTGAGGGTGTAGCCGCTCAGGCTGTCGCCGATCTTGAGGGCTGTCTGGCGCTGCCCCCTTCCCGGGGTGCTGCGGGGCGCCTTCTTGTCGGAGAGGTAGGCGAGGCTTACCGTATCGGTAACCAGGGTGCCGTAGAGCACGAATTCGGGCTTCGGCACCACCTTCTCCGGCTGCTTCAGGGGCGGGATCTTCCGGTCGGGATGGAACACGTTCTGCTCGGCGATAACGGTGTACTCCATGAGCGGCGGGATCGCATGCTGCTCACTGCCGGCTGCCGGCTCTTCCTTCTTCTCCTCCACCACCGCCTTTGCAGGAATGGGCGCGAGCGTGATCTTTATGTTGAACAGGGGGAGAAGGCCGTACTGCGCGAAGAGCAGCACGCCTCCCAGCAGCAGCAGGTTCAATACAGTGATATTCTTCAGGAGCGACTTCGGATTCATACTACTTGCCTCCATAGAGCCCGGAGACATCGATCTTCACCATGAGGTCCCTCGGCTCCTTGAAGTTCTTTACCCGGGCATCGAGCTCCTTGATCACGAGATACGGCGTCCGCGTCTCTACCGAGTAGAGGATATCGCTCAGGGCGCCGGGATCGGGCACCGATGCATCGAGGCTGACGCTGATCACCTTGATGCTCGGGCCTGCTTCCGCCTTTTCGCCCTTCTTGCCGGGTGCGCCCTTTCCTTTCTGCGCGCCGGCGTCTTTATGGGGAGCGGCCTCGCCGGTTTCGGGCTGCGCGCCGAAGTCCTCGGCCTTGCCGATGCGCTCGCTCGATATGGTCGCCCCTCTGCCGGTCAGTATGCCCTTGACCGTCTCCTGGAGATTGGCCGAGGCGAGCGAGACCGGCTCGCCGTCGATGAATTTGACGCTGTCGGCCTTCGCCTGCTCCTTGAGGGAAGCGAGCTTCTTCTCGAGCTCCGGCTTTTCCGCGATGACGGCTATGTATTTCGTAAGGGTTCTGGTCTTCGCCTCCTGCTGCTCCTTGATCGCGGCGATTTCTGCCCTGACCCCGAGATATGCGTACTCGTAGAGGACCATGCCGACGAGCAGGACAATGGCCGGAACAGCGATCACGAGGATTCTACTTTTTCTCATTGCTCACTCCCTCCATTTCCATCTTGAGCTGGAACCGGTCCATGTTCTGGCGGGCGTCTCTGAAGGTAGGCGAGGCGAACTCGACCTTCCTGAAGTACTTCGATGCCTCGAGCTTCGGTATGAGGACCGTCGCCGAGGGAGCGTACCCCTCGATATTGACCTGCGTGTCGTTGATGCGCACTCTCGTAAGCCAGACCGGCGCGGGGAGCACGGTCGTCAGCTCCTTGATGAGGTTCACATACAGGGGCCTGCCGCTCTTGAAGCTCTCGACGAGCGCCGCCCCGCTGCTCACCGCCTCTATCTCCTTCTTCAGCTTCTCGACTTTGGCGACCTCGTCTTTCCTGAGGGCGATCTGGCGCTCTATCTCCTTGAGACGCTGGGTCTCGATGTTGATCGGAATGACGAGATAGACGCCGATCAGGGCGACGATGACGAGGCCGAGCAGCGCGGTGAGCCATAGCGGCGTCTTCGCGCCCTCCCGTGCCCCCCTGCTCAGCAGGTTCAGCCCTTTCGCCTCGGGCCAGAGCTGGTCGAGCGCGCCGCCGACAAGCCCCGGAGAGAGCTCCTTGAAGTCGGTGATGCCGCTCATCTTCTTATCGACCTCATCGATAATGCTGACAGGATACCTGCCCCTTTGCCGCAGCATCTCCTTGAGGACCGAAGTCCTGCCGCTGAAGGAGAGAAACACCGGCGGAGCGCCGTTCTGCCCTCCGGCGAGGCCCGCGAGGCTCCCTATCTGCGCTTCGATAGCCGCCGCTCTCTGGTGGTCGTCGCCTTCGGGAAAATCGGACGATACAACGCCGGCGAGGGCGCCGTCGTTCACCGCGCCGCCCTTGCAGCCTCTCTCGCCGACCGCCAGGAAGACAAAGTGCCGGCTGCCCGAAATATAGCGGCAGAGCGCGGCCATCCCCGAGAGATCGAAGGTGATGCGCACGGTCTCGAGGCCCGCCTCCTTCAGCGCGGTGCGATACGCCTCGACCGCTCCCGCCTTTGCAGCAGCGACCATGAGCGTCACCTTTTCCTTGTCCCGCGCGAACGGCACGAAGTCGTAGACCGCTTCATCGGCGCTGAAGGGCGTAAAGCGGTCGAGCTCATAGGAGATGACATCGGTGAGGTTCTCGGCGGCAGCGGCCGGCAGCTCGGCTGATTTCACCACGACCCACGACTTGGGAAGGCTCAGCACGATGCCGGTCTTCCGGATATTCAGATCCCTCATCGCAAGGGCGACGGTCGACGCCGCCTCTTCAGGGGTGGGATAATGGTCCTCCGCGAACCGGTACCGCTTGTATCCCTGCAGCCGGTAGCGGGAGAGAAAGCGTGTCGCGTACAGCGCGGTAATGTGCCCCCGCTCGATCTCGATGCAGAGGCACGATGCCGAGGCAACGGCATCATGTGCCGGACTGAAGGTGAGGACTTTCCAGGCCGGCGCCCCTATCGCCTTGAGCCGCGCAGCCGCTGCAGCGGCTGCTGCGCTCATCCTGCTGATGACTACTGTTCCTTCCATTGTCGAATTTCCTCTGGGTTCTTGTAGTAAATGTATTTATACTTGTTGTTTTCGTTCTTGACGATCGCCCGTATGGCATGGCCCGCCTTCTTGCCCGGGCTTATACCTTCGGCTTGAATGGTAAAGGCGGTCCCCGCGTCGTAGCTGAGATACGCCTGCATCGTGGAAGCGAGCCCTCCCAGCACTTCGCTGAGGTCCTGCGGCGTCTTGATCTCCCTGGTCTCCCTGAAAGAGATGATGCTGTCGGCGACATCCTCGGTCATCCCCGGGACCGCCATCAGGACCTCCCGGGGCGCTGCGTTCGCATTGATCTGGCCGCTCCCGGAATAGACGGTAACGAAATCGAACAACCCCTTCTTTTCGCCATTGCCGTAGAGCACCGCCGGTGATACACCCTTGACGAGGAGGAGCTCCTCGACGCTCTCCAAATTGGCGTTCTTGGGCGCATACGGGGCGGGGAGTGATTGATAGTAGGCGTCTTCAGCGCCGTTGAGGCGGACCAGGTCATCGCCGTCCTTCCAATCGAGTATGGCATCGACGATGGCGTCCGGCTCCTCGCCGTCTCTCCCCTTGATGCCGAGGTTCGTTATCAGATTTCTTAATACTATCTCAGATACGGCGTTGATGTCTACCTTCCCCGACTCGCTGACGAGGCGGATCCTGCAAAGGCCCTTGCCGACCTCCACCTCGTGCGGTGTGCCGTCGATCTTCCAGGACTCCGCTATCTCTTCGGTGAGGGCGTCACTCCTGTGCTTGTCCCGGTACACGAGCTCCACGATCCCGCGGGCGATCCCCCCCTCGGCGATGAACTTGTTCTCGACGCTCTCCTTGAAGGCGAGCGTCGAGAAGACCTCGGTCCGCGCCATCGAAGCGAAGGCGAAGGCGATGACGATCATGATGGTCAGAATCCACATCACCATGATGAGCACGATGCCTCTCTGGGAGCCGCTGCCGGCGACCATGCTATTCCGCGCCTCCCGCCACGATGCCCGTCGTTGCCTGTGCGCTGCCGACCCGGAGCGGCACGATCAATGACGAAGGGCCTGTTCCGTTGTCGACCGTAACCCTGATCTTGCCGGGGATGGTCTCCTCGCTCGTCCACTCTTCCACCCACTCGCCTTTTTCGTCCGTCGGCCCCTTGTAGAAGAATTCGAAAAAGATATCGCGCGCGTTGCCGATGAGCTTCGTCTCGCGCGATCGCCCCGTTACGGGATGAGTCTCCGCGGCCACGAGCGTCTTCCGGTCGCGCTCGCCCGTATCGACCCGGTAGGCGACCATGACATAGCCTCCCTCGTCTCCCCAGATCGAATAATGGGAGGGAAACTCGAGGCGGGAGCGCTCCCCCTTGAACATGACCGCGCCCTCCTTGATCTGGTCGGAAGCTGTCCCGGCCGGAGGCGCAGGCGTCTCGGCCTGATTCAGGCCGGTCTCGATATTCTTTTTGAAGAAGGCCGACTGGATATGGGCGTCGATGATGCGCATCGAGGTGCGCAGCCGCTCCAGCGACTCCGCCTTGCGTTCCCCCGCTGCTACCGAACGCGACCCGATCTGCATCGCCCCTGCGGTGATAACGACGATGATGCCGATGAGCGTCACCGAGATCAGGAGCTCGAGGAGCGTGAAGCCCGCCTCCTTGTTTTCTGATTTTTCCCTTTGCATGTTAAATTTTCTTGTCCATCATCTTCATGGTCGTGAGCGTGAGCGACCGCTGCCGGGGGCCCTTCTGCCACCGTACGGTGAGCCGCACCGTAAGGAGCTGCACATCGAGGCTTTCGGTCCTCGCCTCGTCGCTCCTCTCGACAGCGGCATCGACCAGATAGCCGTCCTCGGTCTGCATGCTCCAGGCGCTCTCCTCCAGCTCATCGTCATCGAGCATCTCGCGCATCAGGGACTCGGCCCTGGTCACTGCGGCGACATAATCTTCGGAGACAGCGAGCGAGTGCATATTGGCGGAGAAGAGCTGGAACACCACCACCAGCGCTATCCCGAGTATCGAAAGCGCCACGAGCGTCTCGAGGAGCGTGAAGCCCTCTTCCCTTCGGGAAGTGATGCGTGATGCGTAATGCGTAATGCGAAAAAACTTCAATTTTGGAATTGATAACAGCTGTCTTTTCTTATTTTCCATTTTTTACTTTTACTCATCACGCATCACTTTTATTTTATCGTTACCGCGCCGATCACCGGGTCGGTCTCGATGCGCACGGTACGTTTGGGATTCGCCAGTACGATGGTCCCGCCTTCCGCAGCGCCGATCGGCCTGAAGACGAACCGGTACTGTCCGGTCTCGAACGTCCCCTCTGCAGGATCGACCACGCTGACCGCCACCTCCGGAGGGATCGCCTTGGAGCCGCGGCCTTCGATGCCGAAGCGCTTTGCGTCCATGTCGAGGGTCATCACCTGGCGTTCCCCGCTGATCACCGCGAGAGAACGCGCATAGCGGATTACTGCCGAGACCTCCCGGGCGGTGGCGTCGAGATTGCTCGACGGGAGCGCGTTCACCAGGAGCACCGTCGAAAGGCCGAGCATGAGGGAGACGAGAAACATGACGATGATCAGCTCGAGGAGGGTAAAGCCCCTTCGGGAAGTGATGCGTGATGCGTGATACGTGATGCGAAAGAACTTCAACTTTGGAACTGATAACAGCTGTCTTTTCTTATTATTCACTTTTCACCTTCACGCATCACGCATTACTGATTACTTTCTAGAACGGCAGCTCGGAGATGCTGAATATCGCCATGAGCATCGAGAGGACGATGAAGGCGATCACCAGCCCCATGCCGAGGATCATCGCGGGCTCGAGGAAGCCCACGAACCGCTTGATCGCGACCTTCAGGCTCTTCTCGTACGTGGAGGCTACCTTGAGCAGCATGGTATCGAGCTGTCCCGTCTCCTCGCCCACCTTTATCATCGAGAGCGCCAGCGGGGGGAAGACGTTGGCGTCGGCGAGCGGCACGGCGAGCCCCTTTCCCTCTTTGGCGCCCTTGGCGACACCGTCGATCGCAGCGGATACGATCTGGTTGCTTATCACGTCGCGGGCGTTGTTCAGCGCCTGGAGCAGCGGCACCCCGCTCTGGAGGAGCGTGCCGAGCGTCCTGCTGAACCGGGCGGTCTCGAGCTTCCGGATGACCTCGCCCATCAGCCTGAGCTTGAACGCATCCCACGAGCGCCTTCCCTGCGGCGTCCTGATATACCGTTTGAAGAGCAGCCCGCCTGCCGCAGCAGACGCCAGCGCCATCCACCAGTACGCCTTGAGCACACCGCTGAAGGCCAGGAGCAGCTGCGTCGAGACCGGCAGCGAGCTGCCGAGCTCGGCGAATATGGAAGAGAACTTGGGGAGCACGAAGGTGAGGAGCACGATGATGGACAAGCCGCCGGTGATCATGAGAATGGTCGGATAGATCATCGCGGAGAAGACATGGTCTTTCAGCTCCTTCGACGACTCGAGGAACTCGTTCAGCTTGTCGAGCACCACATCGAGCACGCCGCCCGCCTCGCCCGCCCGTATCATGTTGATGTATATCCTCGGGAATATCCTGGGCTGCTTCTGGAGCGCGTCGGAGAAGGAGCTCCCCTCCCTGATCGCCTTCAGCACCGCCTGGACGATCTCCTTCATCTCCTTGCTCTCGGAGATGTCCGCAATGATGTTGAGGCTCCGGTCGAGCGGCAGCCCTGCGCCGAGCAGCGCCGACAGTTCGGTGGTGAAGGTGAGGAGGTCGCCCTTCGACGAACGCAGCGACAGGCGCCGCCTCCCTCCCTCGCGGGGGACCGTGATCTTGAGGGGAATGACCCCGGTGCTCCGCAGGCGCTCGACCGCCAGCTTTTCGTCGGCAGCCTCGATCACGCCCTCGACAAAGGCGCCCTCCCGCGTGGTCGCCCGGTACGAGAAGATCGCCATTTACGCCTCCTGCGTCACCCTGAGCACTTCGCTCAGCGTCGTCATGCCTTCGGTCACCCTCCCGGCGCCGTATTCGAGGAGCGTCCGCATGCCGGCCTTCCGCGCCGCTGCCTTGAGCTGGCTGGAATCGACTTCCCTCAGCATGAGCTTGCGTATCTCCTCGCCGATGGTCAGCATCTCGTAGAGCCCGGTTCTGCCGTAGTATCCGGTGAACGAGCACCGCTCGCACCCTCTGCCGTGGTAGAGCACCGCTGTCTCGGGGATGCCGAGCATCGCCAGCTCCTCCTTGCTCGGCCGCGACGGGTCTGCCTCCTTGCAGTCCGGACAGATGACGCGAACCAGCCGCTGCGCGAGGATGCCGCGGATCGTCGAGGCGAGGAGGAATTTTTCGACCCCCATATCGAGGAGCCGCGTGATGGCGCTCGGAGCGTCGTTCGTATGGAGCGTGGAGAAGACGAGGTGACCGGTGAGCGCGGACTGAATCGCGATCTCGGCGGTCTCGATATCCCTGACCTCGCCGATCATGATGATATCCGGGTCCTGCCTGACGATATGCCGGAGCGTATTGGCGAAGTTGAGCCCGATCTGGGGCTTCACCTGGATCTGGTTGATCCCTTTGAGCTGGTATTCGACAGGGTCCTCGACCGTGATGATCTTCTTGTCCGGCGAATTGATCTTGTCGAGCGCGCCGTAGAGGGTCGTCGTCTTTCCGCTTCCGGTCGGGCCGGTCACCAGGATGATGCCGTTCGGCTTCTTGATCAGCCCCGTGAAATCCGCAAGCGTCCTCACATCGAACCCGAGCACATCGAGATCGATGACGATCCCCTCTTTACGGAGTATCCTCATCACGATGCTCTCTCCGTAGAGGACCGGGATGGTCGAGACCCTGAGGTCGATCTCCCGCTCGCCCACCTTCAGTTTTATACGGCCGTCCTGGGGCAGCCGCTTTTCGGCGATATTGAGCTTCGCCATGATCTTCACTCGAGAGACGATCGCCGCCTGCAGCTTCTTCGGCACCGCCTCGATATCCTGCAGCACGCCGTCGATGCGGTAGCGCACCTTCAGCTCGTCTTCGAAGGGCTCGATATGGATATCGCTCGCCCTGCTCTCGACCGCCCTCGTGATGAGCATGTTGACGAGCTTTATGATGGGCGCTTCCGAGGCGAGGTCCTTGAGATGGCCGATGTCTTCCTCCTCGTCCCTGAGGAACTCGACGCCCCTCTCCCCGATATCCTCGATGATCCGGTTGATATTCTGCGACTCCTGCTCATAGAAGTTGGCGATATACTCGTCGATCGCCTCGCGGTCCGTAACGCAGACCATCACATCGGTGGAGAGGGCGATCTTGAGGGCGTCGATAGCCTCGCGGTCGTTGGGATTCGCCATGGCCACTTTGAGCAGATTGTTCTTGAACTCGAGCGGCACGATCCTGTTCTCCATGATGAACCGCGATGATATGCCGTTGAGCACGAGCGGAACCTTCGGGAGATCGTCGACCGTTATATACAGGGGGGACGGGTTGGTGGACATAAGTAATTACACCCTATCTGCTGAGCCGTATTCGCTCGGTTGAGGGTCCATACGTTTTCCTCCGTGATCATGCAGCACCGCGTCGGGAGCGGCGCGTCGTGATGATGCAGCGGGCATGCGGTGCGCACACGAAACACGATGCTATGCGCTTGGCGTACAAACCTTTTTCAATTTACTAAGGTGTACGTAAGTAAGGCTACATATCGGCGGCATAGCGAACAGAAGGAGCCTGGAAGAAATTACGAACAAGTCCAGGCAGCTTTTGCAGTGAACGGAGGAATCCTATGACCTTATGCTTG